>CAZNRJ010000290.1:0-5395 GCA_964574945.1 uncultured Ohtaekwangia sp.
CCCGTGTTACCAGAATGAAAATCTGGTGTCCTAACCCCTAGACGAACGGACCGTCTAAAATTTCGAGCCGCAAAGATAAATCCACTATCCGCAATTGCAAACGTAACCGTGAAAAAAGTTACCCACACGGCCTGGCAAACATTGGTTTTCGCTTCAAGTAAGTCTATTTTTGACCTCGCAATTTTAAACCTTATATCACAATGACAAAAGTTGGAATAAATGGATTCGGTCGTATCGGCCGTCTTGCTTTCAGAGTCGCCATGGAGCGCAAAGACATTGAAATCGTTGGCATTAACGATTTAATAGAACCTGATTACATGGCCTACATGTTGAAGTACGATTCTACGCATGGCAAATTTGACGGAACCGTGGAAGTAAAAGATGGCAACCTGGTTGTAAACGGAAAGAAAATAAGGGTTACCGCTGAAAAAGATCCTGCTAACTTGAAATGGTCTGAAGTAGGTGCCGAAATCGTGATTGAATCAACCGGTTTATTCCTCACCCAAAAAGACGGACAAAAGCATATAGATGCAGGCGCTAAAAAAGTAGTGTTCTCCGCTCCTGCCAAAGATGATACCCCAACGTTTGTAATGGGTGTTAACCATAAAAAATTAAATGCATCCCATACCATCGTTTCGAATGCGTCATGCACCACCAACTGCCTTGCTCCCATTGCAAAAGTGTTGAACGATAAGTTCGGGATTGCTGAAGGATTGATGAGTACCGTTCATGCGGTTACCGCAACACAAAAAACAGTGGATGGTCCATCCGCTAAAGATTGGCGTGGCGGTCGTGGCGGGTTTTCTAACATCATTCCTTCTTCAACAGGCGCTGCTAAAGCCGTGGGCCTTGTGCTTCCCGAGCTAAAAGGAAAACTTACCGGTATGTCATTCCGTGTTCCCGTGGCCGATGTTTCTGTTGTTGACCTTACGGTGAAATTAGAAAAAGCTGCTTCATACGAGGATATAAAGAAAGCTATGAAGGATGCATCCGAAGGCGAGCTAAAAGGAATTTTAGGATATACCGAAGATGATGTGGTGTCTCAGGATTTCGTAGGCGATGCACGCACTTCTATTTTTGATGCAAAAGCCGGTATTGCACTAAACGATAAATTTGTAAAAGTGGTAGCATGGTATGATAACGAGTGGGGCTACTCAAATAAGTTGATTGACTTAGTTCAGGAGTTAGCCAAAGTTTAATCAGCAAGAGACAATTAAAAGCAGGAAGCGCTCAACCGGGCGCTTCTTTTTTTTGCTTATCGTTTCACATGACCACTATCAACAAATTATCGGAATTGAAATTCTTACTTATTAGAATTCTTTAATAATTACCTGTAAATCAAACTAAACCAATGAAAACAGGCCAAATTGCTTACCTATTAGGTTTAGGGTGTAGTTAAACGCATGTAAGTTTTCACCACGAATCGCTCATTAAATGTTAAACGAAACCTCCATCTTTGAAGTGAATATTGAGATAAAGTTATGAGGGGATTAGCAAATATTAATACAAGTACCAGGATGAAGCAGCTCTTAGCGTTAATTATCCTGATTCTTATCGGTATCCTGTTTGCCATGACGGCCGACTCTAAACAAGATCAGGAAGGCAAAGTAAATACAGAGCAAATAATCCCCCGGCCGGGAAGAGTTTGAAATTGAAGATAGGTGTTTGGTAAAGCCTCTGCGGGAAACTGCGGGGGTTTTCTTTTTTGCAGACGTTTCAAATCCTGTTTGTAGCTTTGTTTATGGATTTTTCGCAACAAACTTTCCTGCACAACCTGGCTCAAACCTCGCCCCTGCCTTTCTTGATTCCTATTGAGCGGGCGGAGGGTGTTTATCTATATACTCCGGAAGGAAAGACCTACATGGATATGATTTCAGGTATTGGGGTTAGTAGTATCGGCCACCGCCACCCGCATGTTATCCAGGCTATAAAAAACCAGCTCGATAAACATTTACACGTAATGGTGTATGGCGAGTATATACAAAGTGCATCGAATGAGCTCGCTAAAAAATTAACCGGTTTCCTCTCTCCGGAACTTAACTGCTGTTATTTTGTAAATTCCGGAACGGAAGCGAATGAAGCAGCTTTAAAACTCGCTAAGCGTTATACGGGCCGAACAGAAATAATCTCCTGTCGTAAATCGTACCATGGCAGCACACACGGTTCATTAAGTGTATCGGGTAATGAAGTGAAGAAACAGGCGTTCAGGCCACTGCTTCCTGATGTCCGGTTCATCGATTTCAATAAACAACCTGACCTGGATAAAATAACCACCCGAACGGCTTGTGTTATTATGGAAACCATTCAAGGCGATGCAGGGGTGCGCGTTCCCGATCAAGCCTATATGAAAGCCGTGCGCACCCGTTGTAATGAAACGGGAGCGTTGCTTATTTTAGATGAGATACAATGCGGCATGGGGCGCACCGGAAAATTATTTGCATTTGAACATTACGGAATTGTACCTGATGTGCTGACCGTTGCCAAAGCATTTGGCGGTGGCTTGCCCATTGGGGCCTTTGTTGCCTCCGAAGAAATAATGAAGTGCCTCACGCATGACCCGATGTTGGGACACATCACTACCTTTGGCGGCAATCCTGTTTGCTGTGCATCTGCATTAGCAACCCTGGAAGTAATAGAACAGGAAGATTTGCTGGCTTTCGTAGAAAGCAAAGGGCGATTGATAGAAAATCTGTTGCAGCATCCTAAAATAAAAGCGGTGCGCAGGATTGGGCTACTTTTCGCCTTTGACTTTGAAACTGAAGAAACCGTAAACAGGATTGTTCAACATGCTAAAGATCAGGGAGTCATTTGTTATTGGTTTCTCTCCCATCCCAATAGTTTCAGGATTGCCCCGCCCCTTACCATAACAGAATCCGAAATAAAAAAAGCATGTGATATAATCCTGGAAGCAATAAACCAATCTTAACCAATACAATGATGAAACAGCCTGAAAGATTCAATAAACTGGATTACGTTTTCAAACTATTTGTTGTACTGGCTCTTGTTATTACAGCCACCATCCTTGCCAAGGATATAATAGTGCCTATTCTGATTTCCATTATTTTTTCGATCGTTTTGCTGCCAGTAGTTAAACGGTTAGAGAAAAAAATGTCTCCGGCACTTTCTATCCTGATCGTGCTTGCTCTTTCACTTGCCGGCTTTATCATAGTTGGATGGCTTATCGTTAACCAGATAAGTGATTTAGTGCGCGACTTACCTAACCTCGAATCGAAGTTTGAGCAATCCATTGACAAAATCAGCAATACCATGCAACATACATTTGGTATGAATGCGAGGGAACAAAAGCAATTCGTAAAGGATGGCATTACTTCGCTTGGCGCTTACACAAGTGATCTGCTGGCGGCTACTACCAGCATTATCGGATTACTTGTCCAGGTTCCAATTTACATTTTTCTATTCCTGATCTATCGCGACCGGTTCCGTGCTTTCGTCCTTCAGCTTTTGCCCGATGATGAAGAAATCATGTGGAAGAAAGAGGTGGAGAATGTTATTCAGGGATATATTTCCGGACTCTCGCTGGTTACTCTTATAATTGCTGCACTCAATAGCGTTGGCCTGCTGGCCATGGGCATTGATCATGCGATTTTTTTTGGAATACTCTCCGGGGTGCTTACCATAATTCCATACGTGGGAATTTTTATTGGCGCTACCCTACCGGTTATAATGGCATTGCTTACCAAAGACAGTCTTTGGTACCCTGTTGGGGTAGTCATTATATTTTCCATTGTTCAATTTTTAGAAGGTAATTTTATCACGCCCCGCATTACGGGCTCGCGGGTAAGCATCAATGCGTTTGCGGCTATTATTGCCCTATTAATAGGAGGAAAAATTCTGGGTATTGCAGGAATGATACTCGCGATACCAGCACTCGGAATTCTTAAGATCGTTCTATCACACTCCCAACACCTTAAACCATTTGTAATCCTAATCGAAGACGCTGATCTTAACAGCAAAAAAAAGGATGCTGAAGACATCTTACCCTAAACATACTACTATGAGAATTATCCTATTTGTTCTTCTGTTCCTTGCTTTTACAGGCAAGAGTCAATCCGTAGATGAAAAAATAAAAATGCGGGTCGACTATCAGGAAACGCCTGGTATTGTAGTGGGTATTTATGAAAACGGTAAAATCACTTACCACAGCTTCGGGGTTATGAACCTTCAGTCTGGTGAAGCGGTATCTTCAAAAACCCTGTTTGAGATTGGATCGATTACCAAAACATTTACAACCAGCATGGCTGCGTTACTCAGTCTTGAAAACAAAATTAAATTCAGCGACCGTGCCCAGGCCTATCTTCCTTCTAAAATGATACTCCCTGAAAAAGATGGGAAGGCAATTACCATAGAACACTTGGCCACTGCGCATTCAGGGCTTCCACGCATGCCGTTAAACCTCAGTCCTAAAGACGCAGCGAATCCATACATTGACTATACCGAAGATTTTCTAACTTCATTTATCAGCAATTGCGAGTTGACCCGCGATCCCGGGGCCCAATATGAATATTCAAATCTCGGGATGGGATTGCTTGGTTACATAGTAACCCGAATTGAAGAAAAGCCTTATCCTAAATTAGTAACAGAACTCATTACAAAGCCACTCGATATGAATCAAACTTTTGTAAGCGGTACAAGTAAGGAAAAAAATTTAGCTACCGGATATTCAGACAATACTCCTGTTAAAGCCTGGACATGGAATAATGAAAGTGTGCTGACCGGAGCCGGAGGATTAGTCTCCAACGCAGAGGATATGATGAAGTTTATGACTGCACAGTTAACACCTTCTGATACGCAGTTATCAAAAGCTTTTGCACTCACGCATACTGCCCGTGCAGATGCCGCAGGAATGAAGATTGGATATGGCTGGCATATTCGTGACGAAAAAATTGTATGGCACAATGGAGGCACAGGCGGGTTCCGCTCCTTTGCGGGATTTGACAAATCAAAAAACAAAGCAGTTGTAGTTTTAACAAACTCAAACACAGGAGCGGATGATCTTGGCTTTCATTTGTTGAATGATCAATATGAACTTAAAGCGCTGAAGAAGCCGTTGACAATCTCAGAAGCTGTTTTAAAAAATTATGTGGGCACCTATGAAATTGCGCCTACGTTTAGCATTGCAGTAACATTGGAAAATGGAGGTTTGATGATACAAGCCACAGGACAACCGAAAGCAAACATCTATCCTGAATCTGAAACCAAGTTTTACCTAAAGATAGTTAACGCCCAGATCGAATTTTTTAAAGATGCCGCAGGCAAAGTTGAAAAGCTTGAACTGCACCAGGGCGGTGCCGTTATGCCCGGAAAGAAAGTGAAGTAAATATGCAATGGCTTGTCATATTGTCCGCGACCTCAGATGAATAAACCCTACTCTCTT
>CAZNRJ010000291.1:0-5394 GCA_964574945.1 uncultured Ohtaekwangia sp.
ATTTTGCAAGTGATATTATCCTGCTGGCCGGAAATTGCAATGTAGTTGGCATTGATGAAGCTCAGTTTTTTGATGACGCCATTGTGGAGGTTTGCAATACCCTGGCCAACAGCGGCAAGCGGGTGATTGTTGCCGGATTGGATATGGACTATGAAGGAAAACCATTTGGACCCATGCCTAATATGCTGGCCGTTGCCGAATATGTAACAAAGGTTCATGCCATTTGCGCGCAAACGGGCGAGCTGGCTTCGTTCTCTTACCGTCTCAACGAGAATGATTCAAAAGTAATGTTGGGTGAAAAGGAAGCCTATGAGGCAAGAAGTCGCCAGGCTTTTTTTGCTGCTGGAAAAAAGGGAAAAAACTAACGGTGCTTCATAAAACCAAAGGCGTTGTTTTTCGATTTACAAAATATGGGGAAACATCCATCATTGTAAATATTTTTACGGAACTATTCGGCTTGCAGAGTTACATTGTTAACGGAGTTAGAAGCAGTTCCAAAAGGAGTAAGATCGCATTGTTCCAGCCGCTCACCTTGCTCGACATGGTAGTCTATCATAAAGAGAATGCAAACATCCTTCGCATTAAGGAGGTGAAGTGTTACCATCCGTACCAAACGGTAACTTCCGAAATTCGGAAGTCGGCCATTGCCATGTTTATCAATGAAGTATTAAATAAGGCAGTGAAGGAACAAAGCCATGCCGGTGAGATACATGAATTTATTGCAAGTTCTTTGATAGTCCTTGATCAGCATCAAAAGCCTGAGAATTTCCATTTGCTGTTTTTATTAGGACTGAGCAAACACCTCGGCTTTGGCCCGAATTTAACCGAAGAGGTATTGGGTGGGCATTGGATGGATGAACCGGATGAGAAAGTACTGAAGCACCTGCTTGGCGCTACCTACACATCAGCAACTTTAATTACCTACGATCAACGGCAAACATTGCTGACAAGCGTGTTACGCTTTTATGCAAGTCATGTCGATAATTTTGGCGAGATGAAATCGCTGGCGGTGCTCAGGGAAATACAGTAAGGACCTGTTGAATGGATCTGAATTAAATCAGAAAACTGGCGCGACCCGGAATCTTATTGAGCAGCTTTACCATTTACTTTTCATTGAGATTGCGGGTCTCGTTTGAATGTATTAAATGATTTTATGAGGACACTCGCCCGCAATGACCCACAAAAAGAGGATGCTTGCCGAAAGACATACGTGTCTTATATACGATGTTAGTGGTTCGGGCTTCTTTTTTCGTGTCATTTGTCTATAAATTCCTTTTTGTTTTTCTTTATGTAGTCAACTTGAATTTGTTGTAAGTTTTCCGTCTTGTAAAGTTCGTAAAATTCGGTATCAAGGTCGTTTAATGGATTGTCGTCATACGACTTACTAAAACCTTCTAATGTTCCATCTTGGTGCTTAGTGATTTTTCCATTCTCTTTTTCAAATATGTTATTGGCTCGCTCTGTCAAGTCGGAAAACTTGTTAGCACCAACAAGTCTTAATGCTTCTGGTAGGTGTTTGTAAAATTGTCCACTTGAATTGAAGTAAAACTGATTGTAACCACCATTATTTACTTCTGCTTCTAATGCCCATATCATGTAAATTGCTTGTCTTGATTTATTCCAAGACATTACGGTTTCATATTCTTTTTCATAGTCGGCTGGTAGTTTCTCTGATAAGTTGTCAAAAATCACTTGCAATAAATTATCCTCCGAAGTTGTGTCAATAATTTGCTCAGTCAATTCCTTATAAATCGGTCTGTTCTTAAATGCTTCAACAGATTGCGCAAGTTGTTCTTCCATTTCTTTGGATAGTTTGCCGTCATCTTTATTTGTCTGTCCTGAACAGCCAAACAAATTCAATATTGTCGATATTAATCCCATAATTACTATTGTCCGCCACATTAGTTCTTAGTCTGTTGTTTCAAATTCGATATGGTCGTGATCTGTGATGAGATCAAATAATGTTTCTGAAAGTTCGTTTCCTAATTTCTTTCTGCTTTCAGAAAATTTTGTCCAAATAATTTTTACAGGTTCTGCATATCCATAAACACCAAATCCACCACGAAGCAAATCAATAAAAGCGTCTAAATTATGTCCTGTTTCCCAATTAAGGTCTTTTGTCAATACTCGATTTATCTCGTCATAGAAACCTTCCAAGTCTGAAAAATTGTCCCCGTTGATTATGATTGTCTGTTTGTTCATTGTCGTCTTTTAGCCTGACCGCTAACTTAAAGATATAAGACATGTAATGAAAAAGGTTAAAATAATACATCACTCCCTCTCCTTTGGCGGAGTGAGGTCTTAAGCGGCAACAGCAACACGGGTTTCTTTACGAACCGGTTTTTCGCCAAGTGTTTTTAATTGCCGGGCATGAGCGACCACGGCTTCAAAAAATGTGTCTTTTGATTTGTAAGGAAGTCCAAACTCCTTTGCCGTCTGTTCCACTATTTTAGAAATGCCACGATAGTGAACATGACAAATGTTTGGAAACAAATGATGCTCTACCTGGTAATTCAATCCGCCTACATACCAGGAAAATATTTTTTCGCGATGACCAAAATTTGTGGTGGTAAGCAGTTGATGGATAGCCCAGTTGTTCTCCAGGTTTCCGTGTTCATCGGGCATCGGGTACTCTGTTCCTTCTATAACGTGTGCCGGCTGAAAGATCATCGCCAGGATGAAGCCTCCGATATAGTGCATCACAAAAAAACCAACGAATGCCTGCAGGAAGGTTATGGGCAACAGCCACATGGGGATAACAAAGATGTATGCGAAGTAAACAAGTTTCGAAATAATCATAATAACCCACTGCCGTGTTGCAGTAGTACGTTGTTTCTTCACAAGACCATCGCGCTGATATTTCAATATCCTGTCAAAGTCTTTTACAATCACCCAAACAAATGTCATCAACCCGTAAAAAAACCAGGCATAATAGTGCTGAAATTTATGAATACCTCTCCATTTTGATTCAGGCGCCATTCTCAAAATACCGCGCGGGCTAATGTCTTCATCTGTATCATGAATGTTTGTGTACGTATGATGCAAAACGTTGTGTTGAATTTTCCAATTCGTGTTGTGGCCTCCTACCAGGTTAAGGCTAAGCCCCAGTAAATTATTTACCCAGGGCTTTGTAGAATACGAACCATGATTGGCATCGTGCATAATGGAAAGCCCGATACCGGCCATTCCAAAACCCATCAACACACAGAGTCCCAGCATTCCCCAGGGGTTTGAAGTGATGCCGCTGATTAAAAGAAAGTAAGGAATAAGATAGAGTGAAAACATGAAAATGGTTTTGATCACCATTTCGCGGTTGGCAGTACGCTCGATATTGTTTGTTTTGAAATACCCATTAACCCGCTGGGTAAGTGTTATAAAAAAATCTTTTTGATGATTGGCGAATTTCAGATTTAGATTCACACTCATAAGCGTTTCAATATTATGATAAAGCTGAGATGCTCTTCAGCGGGTATTCTTTCAGTTTTGATTAATATAATTCAGGCAAGATATGGATTTGACCTAAGATAACAGGTGTTAGGGGTTAAAATCTTATAAAAGGTGAGTATTTGCTAAAGCGGTTTTTTTTAAAATTCAGCAAGTACGGTTTTACCACCTTTTGTTATGTCGCCAATGTTTACCGCTACTTTGGCATTGAGCGGTAAAAAAATATCAACACGCGAGCCGAATTTAATAAAGCCAAACTCATCGCCTTGTTGCATGGGCTGGCCTTCTTTTACATACCATTTAATTCTTCGGGCCAATGCCCCGGCAATCTGACGGAACAAAATTTCGGTGCCATTTCCCATGCGTGCAACTATGGTTGTGCGCTCATTTTCTGTACTTGATTTAGGATGCCAGGCCACCAAATATTTTCCGGGGTGATAGGCGCAGTACGAAATCGTTCCTGATACGGGCATACGATTTATATGCACGTTGACAGGTGACATAAAAATTGAAATCTGTTTCCTGTTGGATTTCAGGTATTCAGTTTCTTCAGTTTCTTCAATCACTACTACTTTACCATCGGCAGGAGCCAGAATCTGATTTTCGTTTTTGTTGACTTGAAAGACAGGGATGCGAAAAAATTGAAGGATGATAAGATAGAAAACTATGCTTGCCCCAATTAAAATATTTTGAACAACGGGAAGTTCAGGAAAGAAATAAGCAATTGCCCAGTTGAGCGCAAACAGCACAATCAATAATACAAACAGGAGGGTACGCCCTTCACGGTGAATAATCATCTCGATTCAAGATTTAAAATCCAAAATTCAACATTATAGACAACAATCTTCAATCCCGAGCCTTGAATTTTGAATTATAAGTCATCTCAAAAATACTCCAAGAGTATCTGTTATACCGGAATAAATTCCGGTATCTCGTTTTTTTGCACGGATTCCGGGATCGCGGATCGTTGTCCGCGATGACAAAGTATTTTTGAGATGATTTCTAATATCCGCCCCTGAATTTATATGTCTTCGCTACTTTATCAATAGCTACCATATACGCTGCAATACGAAGTGAAACTTTATATTCAACAGACGTATTATAAACACTAATAAACGCGTCTTTCATGATCCGGTCGCTTCTGCGATTCACGCGTTCAGCCGTCCATTTATATCCCAATCGATTTTGCACCCACTCAAAGTAAGATACCGTTACACCACCGGCATTTGCCAGGATGTCGGGCACAACACTAATGCCTTTTTCAAAAATGATGTTATCTGCTTTTGAGCTGGTAGGGCCATTGGCGCCTTCAACAATCAGCTTAGCCTGAATTTTTCCGGCATTGGATCCAGTAATTACATCTTCAGTGGCAGCAGGTACTAACACATCTACCGGAAGGGTTAACAAATCGGCTCCGGGAATTTTCTCAACGTCTGCATACCCATCCAACGAACCTTTATTTTTATCGCGGTAAGCGGAAGCGGCTTCAATATCAATTCCGTTTTCATTGTAGTAAGCGCCAGAGATATCACTGATGGCAACTACTTTCAATCCGCGTTCGGCAAGTAAGCGCGATGCCCATGAACCAACATTTCCAAATCCTTGAACTGCGCACGTTGCTTTGTAGGGATTGATCTTTAATTTTTCCATCGCTGCCAAAGCAGAGACCATCACACCACGACCCGTGGCTTCCGTTCTTCCCAGCGAGCCACCCATTACGATAGGTTTACCGGTCACAACTGCGGAGACGGTCATTCCTTTATTGCGTGAATATTGATCCATCAGCCAGGCCATTTCGCGCGGGCCGGTACCCATATCGGGCGCAGGAATATCCTGGTCGGGGCCAAAAACACCCATCATGGCTTGTGTATAGGAACGCATCAACCGTTCAATTTCCCCGGCACTCATTTCGCGCGGGTTGCAGGCAACACCACCTTTACCGCCACCATA
>CAZNRJ010000292.1:0-5344 GCA_964574945.1 uncultured Ohtaekwangia sp.
AAACAGGCGCGCCCCATGGAATGTCGAAACCTTCTGCATAATTTTTCTCTACGATGTAATCTCCATAGTGAATCGGAAACTGGAAGTAAGAGGGCACTCCATTGGAGCCGCCCTGAAACCAAAGCTTTCCGTCATCATCGTGTGTGATGCCCCATTGTGCATGGTTGGAACCTGTCGATTCACGAATTACACCTTGCGATGTTTCGCGAACCCGAAAGGGATTGACGGTACTGTACAACCAGTTGTCCATACCCCAATACAAAAATGCCTGCTGATGTTCCACATTTCCGGCACGCCCAAAATTGTCGGTAAAGAATTCTTTTTTATCAGCACGCCCATCGTTGTTGGTATCAGTGTATTTATAAACATTGTTAGCATTGGATTCCATCGTGAGAATACTATTGGGACCTACCGGTAAAACAAAACGCGGAAACACAAGGCTGTCAACAAACATTCCACCGGTTTCATAAATGCCATCGTTGTCCAGGTCTTCCCATCTTGAAATACCGCTTACGGGATTAAGTGTTCCCTCCGAATCAAGTGTGAGCATGTACGATCTCAATTCAAGAACATACATTCGGCCGTTCCCGTCAAATGTGATAGCGCCCGGTTGTTGAATGTTGGGTTCTGTTAACACGGCATCTAATGTATAGCCGGAGGGAAGAAGGAATTTTTCTTTTTCTTCTTTTACAGACAAAGGGAGCACCGGTGCTTTTGGGGTAAGGTCAATGCCTCTCCAGTATTCAGTTGTTGTATCCGCACCTGTTGGCAGCGCAACAACGGGCCAATTTTTTTTATCGTCCTTTGGGGCTGTGCAGGAGAAGAAAAATAAGCCTACTATTAAAAAGGCAACACAGCATGCGGTAATGATTTTCATATCGGGATTTGGTTCGCAAAAGATACTAATGTTAAGTTAACTATAAAATGCTGCATACTTGGTTGACAATGGACAAGGTACAATTGACAAAATATTGCCATAGGACTTGACAATCCCGATAGTATCGGGATTGTCAACTGTCAATTTTTGGAATGGTAATGACAACTCATACTTAGCACAATACTAAAATATGTATTCATTGTTTTGAATTTCGTAATAATCACTTTGAAATCCGTTCTCAACCTCGTCAGTAACAGGTACTTTTGTATCAGAAATCACAACCGATAACCCTACTGGCCGATCTCAATAAAATAAACGTTTTTGTACCTTGCGCTAAGCAGCAATAGTTACATTTCGCGCATGTTAAAGCATCACCACACAAAACGGAAATTCACGTTCGTCTTATCGGTCGTGCTCGTTTCGTTGGCGCTGCTTTCATTCATGTTGCATGAACGATGGACTGAACCGGAACCGTACTCCCTTCAATATCCCGCCAATTTTGGGGGAAGGTTTACCATTCCCGAAGATAACCCGATGACCAAAGAAGGTGTGCATCTGGGAAGGATGTTGTTTTATGAAACCAAACTTTCGAAGAACAATCAATTCTCCTGCGCAAGCTGCCATCAGCAAAAGCTGGCCTTTACGGATGGAAAAATATTCAGTGCAGGTGTTGACGGAACCTTGACTAAGCGAAACTCCATGTCGCTCGCCAATGTGCTTTGGGTGCGGAATTTTTTTTGGGACGGACGGGCAAATGGTCTTGAGGCGCAGGCTGTTGTGCCGCTCACCGATCCGCACGAAATGGGACAATCGCTAAACGAGTCCGCTGCTAAGTTGCAGAAGACTTCACACTATCCTGAGCTGTTCAGAAAAACATTCGGCTCGGCAGAAATTTCCGGAGACCGGATTGTGAAGGCCATTGCACAATTTGAGCGCACACTCATCTCTTCAAACTCAAAGTATGATCGTTACCTGAACGGCCAATACGTTCCTACAGAACAAGAGCTGCGCGGTATGAAACTTTTTATGACCGGGCCGCAACCGCAAAATAATATTCGCGGGGCGAATTGTGGCCGCTGCCACGGAACACCCAAAATGTTCCAGGAGCTTTTTCACAACAATGGCCTCGATATGCAGCCAAAAGATGCAGGGCGCATGGACATCACCGGCCAGGAAATTGACCGCGGCCGCTTTCGTGTGGCCACCTTGCGAAACATTGCGCTCACGGCTCCTTACATGCACGATGGTCGTTTCAAAACCTTACAAGAGGTATTAAACCATTACAGCGAACACGTTCAGCCCAGCGAAACATTGAGTCCCTTTATTGCTGAGGCATCGAATGAAGTGAACGGAAAAAATTTGTTATTGCGCGAAGATGAAAAGCAGGATATCATTACCTTTCTCCACATGCTCACCGATTCTGTTTTTATCAACAACCCTGAATTTTCAAATCCGCACATTACGGTAAAACATTAATGCAGCTTATGAAAAAATCCCTTTATACACTAACTATTATTTTTGGATTATCTGTTCCGGTGGCCAACACGTTTGCACAGACGGCAGTTAAACCGTCCTTCACCGTGGAAGGCGAAGTGCTGCGACCTCTTAAACTTACGTTGGATGAACTATCCAAAATGAAACAAACAGAAGTGAAAGCAAAAGACAGGGAGGGGAATGAACATACCTTCAAAGGTGTTCGGTTAGTTGACCTGCTTGACTCTGCCGGGGTAACACTGGGGAGGGAATTGCGTGGCGAGAACCTGGCTAAGTACGTGCTTGTTAAAGCGGTGGATGGATACGAAGTGATTTTTTCATTGCCGGAAGTAGATCCTGAATTCACCGGCCAGACCATTATATTAGCCTACCAGGTGGATGGCAATCCGTTGCCGAAAGGCGAGGGGCCATTTCGCCTCGTGGTACCCAACGACAAACGGCCTGCGCGGTGGATACGCGAGCTGACCTCTATTAAAGTTTTGTATTCGAAAGAGAAGTAACGGGATTTTCTTTTACCAAGTGATTTAGTAAGAATTGCAGTTTGATTAATTCAAGCTGCGATACTCAATCGGAGACATCCCAACATGTTGCTTAAATACCCTCGTAAAATGCTGTGGATATTTAAATCCTAACTCATACGCGATTTCACTAACTGACTTGCTGGCATCGAATATCTTTTCTTTGGCCACATCAATTAATTTAAGTTGAATAAATTCATGGGCTGATTTACCGGTTTCTTTTTTAATCAGGTCGCCAAAATAGTTGGGTGAAAGATTGAGCTCGCCCGCACACCACGCAACCGAAGGCAAACCCACTTCCTGTGGCTTGTCGGATGTAAAAAAATCCTGTAGTAATGTTTCAAACCTTTCCAGTATTCCTTTAACGGAATTCTCACGCGTAATAAACTGGCGATCGTAAAACCGAACGCAATAATTGAGAAACAACTCGATGTTTGTTATAATCAGCGTCTTACTGTGTTTGTCAACGCTCTGCTCCAGTTCGAATTTGATTTTTGAAAAGCAATCAAGAATAATGTGTCGCTCGCGCTCCGACAAGTGAAGGGCTTCATTAACCGTATAAGAAAAGAAAGTGTAGTCGCTCATGTGCTTGCCCAGCGAAGTACCGTGAATAAAGTCCGGGTGAAATACTAACGCCAGCCCCTGCGGTTGATAGTACTCGTTCCCGTTAGAGCCTATCATCTGGCCGGGTGCAAGAAACACGAGTGTGCCTTCTTCATAATCGTAGTTGCTGATGCCGTATTTGAGATCGCCACATTTAATCTCTTTCAAAAACACTACATAAAATCCATAACTCATTCGCCTGAGTTGTCGCGGCTCGGCCTTCGATAAATCTACCACGCTCACCAGCGGGTGCAGGGTTACATTCTTATTAAATGTATTGTATTGGCCAACGGTATCAAACTTTAATATCTCGTCCATAGGGCTTTCGATTTCTTAATCAAAATTAGGCGTTCTGGGCCTGATTTCAACAGCGGCAGGTTCCAATCAGTGAAATTGGTAGGTAAACCAGTAATCCGTATAAGCCTATAGCCTCAAAATGGTAACACCTTTGCATAGTAATTAGATCGGAGATGATCTCCATAGGTATTATGCAAAAGAGACAACTAGGAAACAGCGGGCTGGAAGTATCAGCAATAGGCTTGGGCTGCATGGGCTTAAGTTTTGGGTACGGTCCAGCGACAGATAAATGTGATGCAATCAATTTAATCCGGGCAGCATTTGAACTTGGAGTCAACTTTTTCGATTCAGCAGAAGCATATGGTCCATTTTTAAACGAAGAAATGCTTGGCGAAGCTGTTGCTCCGTTCAGAGATCAAGTTGTGCTGGCAACGAAATTCGGATTTGAAGGTGGCGTTACAAGCAAAGGACTAAATAGCACGCCTGAAAATATCAAGGCGGTAACGGATGGCGCACTTAAGCGCTTAAAGACTGACAGAATAGATTTACTATATCAGCATCGTGTTGATCCGAACGTTCCCATGGAAGACGTTGCGGGCACTGTCAAAGAACTTATCGCTCAGGGAAAGGTCAAATATTTTGGATTATCCGAAGCGGGTGCTGAAAGTATTAGAAGAGCACATGCTGTTCAGCCAGTCGCTGCGCTGCAAAGTGAATATTCACTGTGGTGGCGAGAACCTGAAAAAGAGATTCTACCACTTCTCGAAAAACTTGGAATTGGTTTCGTTCCCTTTAGTCCACTTGGCAAAGGGTTTCTCACAGGCGCAATAAATGAAAACACAAAGTTCGATCAAACAGACTTTCGAAATGTAGTGCCACGGTTCAATGAAGAAAACCGAAAAGCAAATCAAATAGTAGTCAATACTCTTGCAAAGTTTACAAAAAGGAAAAATGCCACCCCAGCGCAAGTCGCACTTGCATGGGTGCTTGCACAAAAGCCCTGGATCGTTCCGATTCCTGGAACAACCAAAGTAAATCGTCTGCAAGAGAATTTAAAAGCAGAGACGCTTAGCCTTAGCAATGAGGATCTGAAAGAAATCGAAAAAGCATTTACGGAGATTCAAATTCAAGGTGCTCGTTATCCACAACATTTACAGGAACGAGTTGGCCGATAATTAAAACTCAATAAATCAAGAGATGAAGAAAATACAATTAATCATACTAACATTATTCATGACGGCAATAAGTATCGTCAATGCCCAAACTGCTCAAAAGGTAGTTTCGAAAAATCCATTCACACTGGTGTATGAGGGAGCGATCACAGAGAATGTAAAAGGCAAAGTGAACATCCATCCTGTTACCTATAGACTGAATGGAATTGATATCGCAGCGAATGTATACACCCCCGCAGATTACGATGCATCAAAAAAATATCCAGCAGTTGTAGTAGCGCATCCCAATGGTGGAGTTAAAGAGCAGGCATCCGGACTTTATGCACAACGTTTGGCGGAAAAAGGTTTCATTACCATTGCTGCCGATGCAGCCTACCAGGGAG
>CAZNRJ010000293.1:0-5343 GCA_964574945.1 uncultured Ohtaekwangia sp.
CCACAAGATACGATTCTGACAAGGGTATATTCTTAAGTTAACGACTATGGTGTCCCCACAGACCGAAATAAATTGCATGTTCTGTGAGGACGCAGAACAGCAACAATCAAAAAATTATTTGCATTTTGCGTCATGCTTCTTGCACTTGATATTGGAAACAGTGACATCACTGCGGGGGTGTGGAAAGACAACGAGTGGAAACACATCTGGCGCATCCCTTCACGTCCTGATCTGCCCGAACTTTACTTCGGGGTAAAAATACGCGATTACTTTTTTGAGTCCAGCACCGACCTCAGTTTAGTGAACACCATTGTGCTGAGCAGTGTGGTACCTGCCATGACGGATAAAATCAAAAATGTATCGCGCACCCTGTTCGATAAAGATCCCATTGTGCTGGGGCCGAAAGTATATAACGTATTGCCCATCGATATCCTTAACCCATTCGAAATCGGTTCGGACCTGGTAGCGAATGCAGCCGCTGCTTACTTCAAGTTTAAGCAAACCTGCATTGTGGTTGATTTTGGAACTGCGCTTACTTTCACAACCATTTCGGGTGCGGGAAAAATTTTAGGCGTATCTATTGCCCCCGGCCTTAAGACAGCGATTCGATCACTTTCGCAAAACACGGCAAAGTTATTTGATGTGCCCTTAGCCATGCCGGCCTCTGCATTAGGCACTAATACGGTTACGGCCATTCAATCGGGAATATTGATTGGCTACGAAGGCCTGGTGCGAAACATGGTGTTAAAAATCCGCGCAGAGCTTAAGGAAGATTGCCCGGCCATTGCCACCGGGGGCTTGTCTTCCATCATCACGCCCCTCACGGGTTTCTTTCATTCCGTAGAACCCAACTTAACATTGGATGGATTGCGTATGATTGGCGAAGTGGTGAAGGAAAAAGAGTAACCGGATATTACTTTTTTTGGTGCTGCTTTATCGTAAAGAATCCGGTTATTAAAAATGGCAGTGTCGATAATGCTATTTTGAAATTAAAACTCACCAGGCCGATTACAAACATAAAGACTAATAAAAGAATATATTTCATTGTCGTCCGAAGTAATGGCCGCTAACGCCAGTGTATAAAACGTAGCGCGGTTTAGGAGCTAAAGCCAAATGAGGAACGAATGGCTTTAGCGACCTGCTGCGTTTTGTCCCACGACACCGAACGAAATTAAGAAACGAAAACTACAATGCAACACCGAACCAGCGCTATGTTTTTATACACATTGTGCTTGTTGCACGACTACCATTTTCCGATGTTGTTCACTTTATTGCCTTCGAATTCATTCAAATTTTAAAGGTTGTTTTTTATTAAATGACGGATTTCTTAGTTGTGCAACAAGCACCATTGTTGCCAGCCGTACCTTTCACTGCACTGCTTTTGTCGAGTCCTTTGATTTTCTCAACATCATCATTACTGTGTCTGCAAGTCTGTAAATTGGGTCGTGGGTTACTAGACTGTCTCTCTGCTCTGCGGTCAGCTGTCTAAACCCTGGCGTGTCCGGTGGTTGAACGTAACCTGTTTGAATTTCTTCTGTGTTCATTAGTTCTTGGTTGTCCGCGAGTTCTATTTCAATATGCCTTGTTCCCAAAATGTCGGAATGAATTGTAAAAGTCGAACCCTTTGTCAGTTTTATATTTCGCCCTACCCAAATTGTCGCGAGGATTTTCTTTTCGTCATTTAATTCAAAATCTTTTACTTCTCCAACTTCAAGCCCCTTTAGAATTACTTTGTCTCCTTCCGTCAATCGGTCAACATTGTCAAACTGGACTTTGTAGTATTCGGAGCCTGAGCAACTAACTAGTCCTAAGAGTAAAATGTACGTCAGAATATTTTTCATTGTCTTGTCTGTCCTAAGGTATGGCTGGCATCGTTGTGCTATAAGACATATGTCCTATATTTCTTTATTGATTTTGGCTTTTATTGGCCTCTAAGGTAATTTTTCCAGCCATGGTATCCAACGGGCTGCTCAGCTTTTCAAACCCTATCTTTGCCAAAGCTATCCTGGATTTGCAATCCCGAATCAATGATGAGATAGATTTTAAAATCCTTTTATCTATCGTTCGCGATTACAAATGGCGAACAGCCGCAAATTGATTGATTTATCTTTTAGCGTTTTGAACTTGATGCAATACCTACGCTAACCTTGCCCGGTTTTAGTCTCTTGTAATTTCTTGTGATGATATAGGTAGGATAATGCTCCAAGCCCAAAGGGTATCAACATGATTCAACATTTGAGGCACAAACCCATTGACGGCAATGGCGGAATATGTGGCGCCAAACAAATCAAAGAAAAAGCCGGCATAAGCCCACTCTTTTAATCGGGCCAGGCCCGGAATCAAGATAACGATAACACCAAACAGCTTTGCCCATCCGATAAATGAGATTAAATAATGTGGATAACCCAATTGTACGAAGATGGCTTCCCACTCTTTAGTAACCATGATGTTGGGTATGGCTGATGTTAACATGAACGCTGAGAATAGACCGGTGCAGACCCAGAACAGAATTTTTGTCTTTTTCATATACGATGTTTAATGTGATTGTATATTTTTTATTCTCGTTTCGATAATCCCCAATAGCTATCGGGATGCCAGTAATTTTTCTAAGTTATCAATTGTCATTTTAAAGCCTTCTGCAAAGCCCATTTCAATCATCTTTTCCATACGATCAAAAGATTCATTAAAAATTGTAATACTCACTTTTGTAACCCGATAGCCATCGGGTCCGTCCCGATGGCTATCGGGATGTTCACTGAAGTTGTAATCCCATTCAGAACCCGGCAATTCAGGATTTTCATCTTTGTCTGCAAAAGCATTATACATTTTAAAATTGGTCTTTGGAGTAATGGAAGTATATTCCTGAATTGCCCAACGCTCTTGTCCTTCGGGGCTTACCATAGCATAAAATCTTTTTCCGCCCACTTCAAAATTCATATATTTTGTTCTCGATACATAGGGAGCAGGGGCAATCCATTGGTCAAGAATTTCTGCTTTGGTAAAAGCATCCCATACCAGCGAAAGTTCGGCAGCAAATTCCCTGGTTATGTAAACCGTTTTTGCTGCTTTGTCAACTGTAAAATCAAATAGTAAGTTGTTGCTCATTTTTTATTTGTTTTGAAAATTTATCATCCAATTAATTCCAAACTTATCGGAAAACTCTCCGAAGTATGCTCCGAAAAACATATCTGCCATTGGCATGGTGATATTTCCGCCTGCCGAAAGTTCATTAAACAATCTGTCTGCTTCCGCACGTGTTTCGGGTTCAATGCAGATGTGCATATTGTTTCCTTTTGTTAATGTAAAACCCATTTCCTTTGGCGCGTCTGTCCCCATTAAAATGTGATTTCCCGTTATTGGCAACTCAACGTGTATTACCATTTTTTTAATTTCTTCGGTAACAGGCGGGTGTCCTGCTTCGGCTGGAATATCGCCAAAACGTTCAATGCCTTTTCCCAGAAACTCTGTTTTGAAAACTTTTTTGTAAAACAAAAATGCTTCTTCGGTTTTACCGTCAAAATTCAAATAGCTTGATACCCTTGCTTTGTTGCTTGTTTTGTTTTGCTTGCGAAGTTTGAATTTTGTTTCAATGTATTGGTCAAGATTTTGCATAGCCATAGTAAAGCCTTCTTTAAACCCGACTTCAATTACTTTTTCAAGCGCTTCCAAACTTTCGTATTGAATGGTAATGTTCACCGTTGTGGTTTCTGCTTTTTCGCTAAACATATTTGTCCAAAATGAATTAGGAAAATGTACGCTCACATTTCCGTTTTCATCACAGAAATTATCCGTGTAGGAATAACTTTTTTGATGTTCAATTTTTTTGTAGTCCGCCTTGCACCAATGCGCTTCGTCTTTCGGACTAATCATTGAATAAAGCCACATTCCGCCCTCACGAAAATCCATTGACTTTGTTTTTGTTTTGTATGGCTTTGGCGCCCACCATTGGTCAAGGATTTCCGGGTTTGTCCACGCTTCCCAAACCAATTCAAGGTTGGCGGCAAACTCACGTTTTATGTGAATGGTGTTGTTTTCTTTGTTGACTGTAAAGTCAAATAATAATGCTGACTTCATTTTTTCTTGTTTTTGAGTTTTGTTAATACTTCGTCCAACTGATTTAAAATTGGTCTAACCATTTATCAATTTCGCTCATTTGGTCTGTCGTGGTGCGCGTTCCTATTTTATTTAGTTAAATCGTTAATGGCTTTTTCAATTCTTTTCAATTTTGTTTCTTCCGTTTTGGCTTCTGTTACTGAAAGCACTATTGCTTTTTTCTTGCTTGGTGCAAGTTTTTCAAACGCTGCTTTGGCTTCTTTGTTTTTGTTCAATGAGGTTTGCAATTCGGCAGGCAATTCTATGGTTCTTGGTTCGGTGTCCAACGCTACGGTTACTTCCAACGTATCACCGCCCTTTACATTGGCATTTTTTCGGTTTTCGGCACTTAAACTTATCATAAACTTGTCGCCCATTTTTCCGACCGCACTACGGTATGTGTATCCGTTGAGCATAACTTTCACCAATGGCTTTTTACCTCCGTTCAGCTTTTCTAAAATTGTTTCAGGGACGTGAATACCTGTGTTGTTTCCCGTTTGAACGATTGTTGTTTTGTATGTAACTTTCATTATAATTTTTTATTTAATTAGTGGAAGATATTTTTGTTTGTTATCGTAAATTATCCAAAGCAGAATAGCCCAGATTATGATGGCTATAATAATTTGGCTCGGGTCAACGAAAATGTGCGTAAGCAAAACGCCAAACATTACAGGAAATACAATTAAAGCTCCGATTGCTCTCGTCTTTGGAAAAATCACTAATACACCTCCAGCAATTTCCGCAATCGCTATAAGCGGCATTAACCAGGAAATTTCTTTCAATGCTTTAAAGTCCTTTATGAGTTCGGGATTTAGGTCGTCAGGGGTAGGCATATAATGAAAGAGCTTATCAAGCCCACCATTGATGAGCAGCAATCCGAAAATTGCAGACAATACAGTTAAGATTTTATTTTTCATTTTTTCATTGCCATTTTTCCGCCAAGCCACGCAGCAGGCAGCGTTAATACGATAAGTGAAACAGGATACCAACGTGGTGGAATGTCCCACATAGCGATTAGTCCCACAATGGTTAACACAACACCGATTATTCCAAGAATAATGGCGTGCTTCATTGGCTTGCTTGGTGCAAGGCGTGCTGTCAGATAACAACCGAATGTGTTGAAAACCGTTCTATACAGAATGATTATTGCAATCAACCAAACAGGATTTTCAACAAATGGGTCGGTTTTCATAATCCCTGCTTTTTCCAAAATGCTGTCCGTAATTACTGATAAAATTACCAATGCGAAAA
>CAZNRJ010000294.1:0-5342 GCA_964574945.1 uncultured Ohtaekwangia sp.
TCCCATTGCATACAGCATTGCCGGTAACACCAAAGATCTTCCCACGGGGGTGGGCTTGGCCATGGTAACTACCGTTGGATATTCCGGGTTTCTTTTTGGCCCGCCTATCATCGGGCTTATTGCTGATTGGCAATCGTTGCGCATTGCGCTGGCGTTAGTTGGTTTTCTTTTTATTGTGATGACTTTTCTTAGCGCCCGATATAAATCTTAATTTCAACACATGAACATTCAACACATGAACATTCAACGCATCGAACACGGATCGAAAGGCGCTTTCCTGGTTAAAGAGAATAATGAGCGTCTTGCAGAAATGACTTACTCCAAAGCCGGAGATAAGCTGATCATAATTGATCACACCGAAGTATCGGATGCACTGAGAGGAAAAGGGGCCGGCAAACAACTTGTTCAGGCTGCGGTAGAATATGCGCGAGCGAATCAACTAAAAATTCTTCCGTTATGTCCGTTTGCCAAAGCTGTTTTTGATAAGACTCCTGAGTTTAAGGATGTGTTGAACTGATTTATTTTCATGCCGCTCATTGCTTCTTCATATAAAACTCCACCCTTCTACCTTTTCAACAGTCATGCCGAAACGATAGTACCCAGTATTTCTCGTAAAGCAGCCGGAACGTATGTGCGCGAACGATTAGAATTAACCGATGGCGACTTTGTCGACCTCGATTGGATGCGAAGGGATAATAAAAAGCTGGTTATCATTAGTCATGGTTTGGAGGGAAGCAGTGATCGTCATTACTCAAAAGGGATGGCAACCTATTTTTACCAACATGGGTGGGATGCGCTTGCATGGAATTGCCGCGGCTGCAGTGGTGTTATTAATCGTTTGCCGCGATTTTATCATCACGGTGCCACCGAAGACATTGCAGCCGTTGTTGACCACGCTATTCAAATGAAGTACGAACACATTTCGCTGGTTGGGTTTAGTATGGGCGGCAGTATGTCGCTAAAATACGTAGGCGAGCGAAAAGGAAAAGTACCCGCTCAGGTAAAGTCAACAGCAACTTTTTCTGTGCCGTGCGATCTCAAGTCGAGTGCGACTGAATTGGATAAACCATCTAAGAAGTTCTATCTCAATCGGTTTTTAAAAAAGTTAGAAAAGAAAATTCGCGCAAAATCACTGCTCTTTCCCGACCAAATCTCAACTGCTGGTTTTGAGAAAATCAAAACCTTTCGGGAGTTTGATAATCGCTACACGGCTCCGCTGCATGGATTTATTGATGCAGATGATTTCTATACCAAAGCATCCTCAGGCCCTTACATCGAATCGATTGAAATACCGGCATTGATTGTCAATGCGCTTAACGATCCCTTCTTGCCTGATGCTTGTTATCCGGTTGAGGTTGCCAGAAACCATCCGCATGTTTATTTAGAAACTCCCACGCGTGGCGGCCATGTTGGGTTTTCTTTGTATGGCACTTCTGAAAGCTGGATGGAAAGACGGGCGTATGAGTTTGCCGAAAGATTATCTTAGTTTAGTACCTTCATTCCTTAAAATAAAAAATATGAAACCTGTTTTAATCGCTTTTCTCCTGGCTTCAACAATCAACACGGTTGCCCAAACAAATGAAGGTGTGCTTGATTTGAAAAAACATAAAATCGTAATGCAGTTCACCAATAGTGATTCAGTTTCGCAAGCATCAGTAGTAACGCAGGTAGGAAATATCCGGGCGCTATGGCCCAATGCGCAAATAGAAGTAGTCTGTCATGGTGGCGGATTAGACTTGTTGCTGACTTCAAAGTCAAAAGCCGCTGGCGAAGTTGCCGGGTGGACGGACAAAGGAGTTGTTTTTGCCGCTTGCAACAACACCCTGAAACGCAGAAACCTCACCAAAGCCGATCTGCTGCCAACAGCAACCGTAGTTCCCTCCGCCATGATTGAACTGACGTTGAAACAAGAGAAGGGTTGGGCGTATGTAAAGGGAGCGCATTGATTATGTTCCTGTCCTATGGTGAAAGGTAATTTTCGAAATACTGGAAAATAGCGGCAATTCTATTATAAAAGAGAATTATGCAAAATAGAAATGTGACTTCAACAAAGTATGACGTGGCGTTATTAGTTCATAGTTGCGACAGATATGAACTATTATATAAGGGATTTGAATTTTTCTTTTCAAAATATTGGAACTCAGAAATAAACTGTCAGCTTTATTTTGCGACTGAAGAGAAAAAAATTTCAATCAATGGCTTCATAAATATTCAATCAGGAAAAGGCGAATGGGCCGATAGATTAACACTCCTGCTTAAAGAAAAAATTAAGGAGAAATACATTTTGTACGTCCAGGAAGATATGTGGTTTAGTAAAAAAATAAACTCAGAATTTTTCAATCAAATTTTTGAATTAGCACAAAAAAGCAACTGGCAACAAGTAAAGCTTCATAGTACGGAAGTATACAACACAATTGAAACAGGTACTTTTATTGAAGGATTTAATATTGCAAAAATCGACAACGCTAAATCTGATTTTTTAATGTCTCACCAAATTACTTTGTGGAATAAAGACTTCCTTTTAAAACAACTTTACAAAAATGAGCACCCTTGGAGAAATGAGATAAAAGCAACAAAAAGGCTTAAAAAAATCAATCCGACAATTTACCAAATTGATTATTTTGCCGTAAATGGATGCCACGAGATCAATATAAATAAATACCCAATTTTAAGAAGTGAATATCAAAGTATCTCTGTAAATGGAATTTTAAATTACAATGTGAAGCCTTTTATAGAAGCATTAATGAACGAAGACCTAAGTCTTCAAGAATATGCTCTAAAACTTGAGCATAATTTTAAAAACAATATTACCCACGATGGTTACCCTAAACCAAGAAAAGTAGATATTTTCAAAAGAACCAAAAATTGGCTATTAAAGAAATAACAGTTGCTAATCGAGCAACAATGCAATTCTTGGAGAGCTGCAAAAAAACATGAGTCGCGACAATTTTGAAATGCACCCTTATTCATCCCCGAGCGAGTATTTTGATTCCTCGAAAATTTTGTTTTAGTTTAGTCGGCAATTAACAAACAAAGTGCGCAAGATAGTTTCCATCACGCTGATCGCTCTCTTCCTTCTCAACGTTTTGGGATACTATGGCATTTTCGTTGGGCTTCAATATCACAATAAACGTGCGCTGAATGCCCGGCTCGATTCTGATATGTATAATGAAGAAGATGCCATTACCATAAAAATTCCTATCACCATTCCTTACGCAACTGACTCGCGCGAATTTGTTCGGGTAAGCGGAGAGTTTGAGCACAACGGAGAGTTTTATCGCCTGGTGAAGCAACGCCTTACACGCGACACGCTTCACATTGTTTGTGTTAAGGATTTACAAAGTAAACGTATCCACCAGGCACTGGCAACGTATGTCAAAACCTTTAGCGACAAACCTGTCGACAATCAACAACGTTCTTCCAAATTGACCATCGACTTTATCAAGGACTACCTTTCTCAAACACTTTCTTTTAGTAATACCATGCCGGGGTGGGAATGTGAACTTCCAAAACCTGAGTCTCTTTCCTTTTTTGTATCTGAGTTTTGCCCCTCCATCATTCATCCGCCCGAGCGGGCCTGATTCTTTTCTTTTTTGTCAACTCAACAAGCAGAATAAAATGGTAATGTGATTACTATTTATTTCTTCTTCTGTCAGGCGTTGATCATTCTAATCATTTTAAAATTTTCAATTCGGGCAAGCCTTACCTCACGGGTTTAAAGGTCTTATTTGGATTGAGCAAAAAAATAAAGCATGCCATATATTTCTGTTGATGAGCATTTGCCAGGCATTACTGGCTTGCTCGAGTATCGTAAAGATTCTGCTGAGCCGATCCGCGATCTTACACAATTTCTCTTGCGTGGCCCCAATACGCTAACGGAAGGTGAACGCGAGCTGATTGCCACCATTGTTTCGCATAACAACGAATGCAAATTTTGTTCTTCGGCTCACACAGCCGCCACCGATCTGCTCTTTGGTGAAAGTAATACCGCTGCGTGTGTAAAGACGGATATCGAAACAGCTCCCGTCAGCGAAAAAATGAAGGCGTTGCTTACCATTGCCAAACAGGTGCAAAAGAGCGGTAAGGCAGTCACCACCGAATCGGTAGCGCGCGCCAAACAGGCAGGCGCCACCGATGTAGAAATTCACGATACGGTTTTAATTGCCGCTTTATTCTGTCTCTATAACCGATACGTGGATGGCCTGGCTACCATCACGCCAACCGATCCTGACTTTTACAAAGGTCTTGCCGATCGTATTGTACATCACGGGTACACACGATTACCGCAAGGCTACGATCATTTAAAGAAAAAATAACCTCAACAATCCAAAACCAACGCTACATGAAAAAATATTTACTCATACTATTTTTTATTACCTCCTGTGCCCATGTGTTTGGGCAAGAGAATAAAATAACCGGCTCCATAAAAGATAAGGATACCAACGAGCCGTTAATCGGGGCCAACATTCTTATCAAAGGTAAAGTAACCGGCACCGTTACCGATGCGCAGGGAAATTTTCAACTTGTAACAGCAACAGGTCTTCCTTTTACCATTGTCATTTCGAATGTGGGTTACCAACGACAGGAAATAGAAATAACCACGGCAAATCAATCCGTATCTGTTAGCCTGGCTTCTAAAGTGGAATTGATGAACGAAATGGTAGTCTCTGCCTCGCGGGTTGAAGAAAATATTTTGGAGTCTCCGGTAAGCATTGAAAAGATGGACGCCAAATTAGTGCGCGAAACTCCTTCCATGAGTTTTTATGACGGGCTTCAGAACCTGAAGGGTGTTGAAATGGTAACGAGCGGGTTGACGTTCAACCAGATTAATACGCGTGGATTTAATAGTACCGGCAACTCCCGGTTTCTTCAACTGGTGGATGGGGTCGATAACCAGACTCCCGGGTTGAGCTTTGCCGTTGGAAATCTTTTTGGATCCTCGGACCTTGATATGGAAAGTGCCGAACTAATACCGGGCTCCGCATCTGCGCTCTATGGGCCGGTGGCGTTTAATGGTGTGTTGATGATGCGCACGAAAGATCCGTTTCTTTACCAGGGATTAAGTGTGCAAACCAAACTGGGAGTGAATCACATTAACGAACAGTATGCTGATGCCTCGCCCTTGTATGATGTGTCGTTGCGCTATGCGAAAGCATTCCATGATAAATTTGCTTTTAAGTTTAGTCTATCCTATTTCACCGGACTGGATTGGTATGCTACGAACTACACAGATGTGGATCCTGGTACCCCCGAAGATCAACGTGGCGATAACAACCCTGCCCGCAATGCACTGAATATTTATGGCGATGATGCAGCTGTCACGTTGCCCGGCATTGGTCGGG
>CAZNRJ010000295.1:0-5336 GCA_964574945.1 uncultured Ohtaekwangia sp.
GCCCGTTATAGTTGTGCTCCCCGGAATTGCGGCTTACGTATTACATCAAAAAGGGTACTTTCAAACGGAGATGCTTGATTCAAAAGGGATCATTGATGTAAACAAAGCTTACCCATCGCTCCTTAACCTGTTACCGGTGGGTATGAAGGGACTTGCGTTTGCTGCGTTAACCGCTGCTATCGTTGCGTCTTTAGCGGGCAAAGCAAATAGCATTGCTACCATCTTTACATTGGATATTTATAAGAAGGCAATTAATGAAAATGCTTCCGAAACAAAGTTAGTGTGGTTAGGCAGGGTTTCTGTTATTATTGCCATGTTACTTGCCGTGGTGCTTTCCCTGTTGGTTGGTGAGAAACTGATGGGTGAGGGCAAACAGGGTTTTCAATATATCCAGGAATATACCGGGTTCGTATCACCAGGTATTTTTGCCATGTTTATTCTTGGTTTCTTTTGGAAGCGAACAACCTCAAATGCGGCACTATTTGCTACCATTGGCGGGTTTATCTTTTCCCTGATCTTTAAAGTATTACCGCAATTCGTTAACCTTTCGTTCCTGTCGGGCGCAGGGTTTTCAAAGTTAAATGCAGAAGGTATCTACGAAATCCCTTTCCTCGATAGAATGGGTTTCGTATTTATTTTATGCGTGATCGGGATGAGCATTATAACTTCTATTGAACAGAAGCGAGGTGTGAAGTCTAACGGCCTTGAGATAGACAGGAGTATGTTTAAGCTTTCGCCTTCTTTTATCGCGATTTCCCTGCTTATTATGGGCATCATAGCGGCTTTGTACACGGTATTTTGGTAGAACACATTTTTGAAAATGACCAATGAACCGCATCGATCGCCTGACAGCTATCCTCATACACCTTCAAACAAAACGTGTTGTCAAGGCCGATGAAATTGCCGGGCGCTTTGGCATGAGTTTACGAACCGTTTACCGCGATGTGAAAGCATTGATGGAAGCGGGTGTTCCTATCGGGTCAGAGGCCGGCAAGGGATATTTTATTGTAGATGGATTTCATCTTCCCCCGGTAATGTTTACACAGGATGAAGCCAACTCGATGATGCTGGCAGGAAAGTTAGTGGAGAAGATAGCCGACAAATCGGTGCGGGCAGCATTTGATTCGGCATTGTATAAAATAAAGTCAGTGCTTACCGATTCCGACAAGGATAATCTCGAAACATTGGATTCAACCATCGAAATTCATTTTCGTGGCCGGAGCGCAAACAATGATGAATCATTTCCTGATCACTTCATGACGGAGATCCAGCGGGCTGTTGCAAAAAAGCAAGTGCTGAAAATCGATTATTGCAATGCCCAAGGCGAGGTGTCGCAACGATTGGTAGAGCCAGCGGGTATTTTCTTTTACAGTCTGGCGTGGCATTTAATTGGCTGGTGCCGGTTGCGAAATGGCTATCGCGATTTTCGTTCCGACCGGATAAAAGCATTGACAAATACAGGTGAAGTATTTAAAAGCAGGAGTGACGTTTCACTGAAAGAATATTTCCAGGCCATGTTTATGTCGAACAGAAACCTTGTGCAAGCGGTTGTTGTGTTTGATAAAAAAGCGCTTGTTAACCACCCCCTGCGTTCTGCGGTAACGCAAACAGACCTGGGTGATCGTGTGCGTGCTGAGTTTATGATGGATAGCTTGGATTACATCGCCCGGTGGCTGCTGATGTTTGGCAACGAAGTGGAGGTGGAAGAACCGGAAGAACTTCGCGACCGGGTTTCGCAATTAGCTGAAGAATTGTTTCATCATCACACGAAGGCTCAATCTGTCTGACCTTTAAAATCGTACTTTGTACTTCTTAAATTTGTAATTCCTACGTTCTGCTGACACAAGGTTGTCACTCATTCTAAAAATAATTAATTATTTCTTTTTTCTGGTGACATAAGGCTGTCATAGCACAGGTGTTTCTTAGTATAAAATACTAACACTATGACTACTAACACTATGACACCAACTAAAAACACCCCGATTTTAAAACATGTTAAGCCGATTAACTTTTTGTTCTTTAGGGTTGAGACTACTGTACATGAGCTGACCCAATTTTTTTGGGTTGCCCCTGAATTATTTAAAGAAGCCATTACCAATAATCTCACGATTACAGGTCCGGTTCACTGGCACTATTTCGATTTTATGGGTGATTTAAAAAAACCATTTACACTCGAGATTTCCCTTCCCGTAGCAGAAGTAGTGAATGATTATGACGGCAAATTTCATTTTAAGCGAACAAGCGAGTTTAAATGTGTTTCGCTTGTGCATGAGGGTAACTGGCTGCACTTGCCAAATAGTTATGAAACACTCATGAAGTTTGCGCAGGCAGAGAAGCTGCAACCGGTAGCTGTAAACAGGGAACTCTACGTGAATGTGGATTTCAATTTCCCGGAAGCCAATACAACAGAAGTACAAATGGGAATTGTTTGAAAACAAGATCTGAAATGAAACGGATTATACTGTTGATAGGAGTCGTGACGGCCATAATCATAATATGGATTACACAGGTATCAATTTGAAACGCCATGGAAATATTTGTCTTTAAAACTTCAGTGGAACCTGAGCATGTATCAATACTTGCACCTTTTCTTGATGGCCTGGCAGGCAAAGGAAAATGGAATTTTGCCCTTGATGATTGCGACCGTATCCTGCGTGTGGTTTCTGACAGCATTCTGCCACATCAACCTATTGAATTGTTAGTACAGCACGGATTTAATTGTGCTGAATTAGAATAACAAATAACTAAAATTGAATACCTATGAGAAAAATAATACTTGGTGTTGCGGTAAGCCTCGATGGCTTTATTGAAGGCCCGAACGGTGAGTATGATTGGTGCTTCACCGATCAGGACTATGGCCTTACAGAATTTTCGAAACAAATAGATGCGTTGGTTATGGGACGTAAAACCTACGATATGATGAAAGGTTATGACGGAGCCAGTTCATGGAGTCAGGCAAAGACATTTGTGTTTTCACGCACACTGGCTCCAACGTCCGGCATTGAAGTCTTAAACGGAAATGTGGTTGAAACAATGATGCAACTCAGGCAGCAGCCCGGCAAAAGCATCTGGCTATTTGGTGGAGCCGATCTCACTACACAGTTCATCAATCACAATTTGATTGATGAATACTGGCTTTCAGTCCACCCGATTTTGTTAGGTGCGGGTAAATCTTTATTTCAAAATATAGCGAAGCGCAAAAACCTAAAACTGATTCACTCAAAGGTGTATGACACAGGGCTGGTGTCGCTGAGGTATCAACCTGGTTAAATTTAGGGCATCTCTAAAAACCCTACTCCGAATGTCAGGCTGAGTTTGTCGAAGCCGATTGAGAGTGGATTTTGAATATTTACGTTTCGACAAGCTCAACGTGACAAGGTTTTTAGAGATGCCCTTTATTTATATCTAAACGTAAACGTTAGTCTGTAATCCATCATTTGCGCATAACTGGTATACACATAGCCCACATGATGTTTATGGATTACCTGCGTTTGCGTATTGATAAAAGAGGCTTCAACATCGCCTGTGCGATTGGGCGGTGAACTTCCGTGGTGCATGGCAGGAGCATCGGTGTTCATATAATTTACCATTCCTCCTTGCGTATAGTTTGCGCTGAGGTTAACAAAAAGTTGATTCTTTCCAATTTTTTTGAATAGGGGAGCGAGGTCATATCGCAAGCCACCCCCAAAGGAATATATAATTGTGCCATCCTTTTGAAGAATGTCTTTTTCTATGGGCTTGCAACTGTCAAAATCATCAGGATCATAAATGTTTAAGTTTGTTCTAAACCAGGAATAGCCGGCTTTACCTTCCACGTAAGGAAGAATTTTCTTGTCGGTTAACAGATAGTAACGGCCGGCAGCCATTAAATTCAGAAAGGAGTTAGTCACATTTATATCCATATCCGCAGTGGTTCCGTCACTGAACATATATTGCTGACGGGATTGATCGTAGCCGTAAATTGAATAATTGAAATCGGCACCCAGCGAAAATTTCTTACCGGGAGATAGTAAATGGAAGTCTAAAATTACTCCATTCCCTTGTTTAATATTTTGTTTCATTTTGCCCGATGGCGATGAATAGGCATAGCCGAAAGACCATTCGGGCGTCCATTGGCCAAAAGCTGGGTTTAGGGAAATTAAAAAGAACACCGCGAACAAAGACTTTTTCATAGGTTCTAAATTTTCACAATGAAGATACGAAAGGGGAATTGCAGTTTTGACAAAAAGGCGAATCTATTTTTTGAATTAGTCAATTGCGTACATTCGTGCCCATGCGTATGGAGGAAGCGGCAACTGCTGTAAATCAGGTTTTTGAAAACCTCGACCAACAAATTGCTGCCTTTCAGGGAGCCACATCCCTCCATTGCAAAGCAGGTTGCGGTAAATGTTGCTTTAAACCCGATATTGAGGCAACTATTTTGGAGTTTCTTCCTTTTGCCCTTCATCTCTATAAGGAAAATTTAAGCGAGCAATGGCTTAATAAAATTGATTCAAATGAATCTTCAATATGCCTTATTTTAAACGAAGCTCAAACCGGGGCCGGACTTTGTACTGAATACGCGCACCGTGGATTAATTTGTCGCTTGTTTGGTTATTCGGCACGCACCACCAAGTATGCGAAAAAAGAACTTGTAACCTGTTCGGTTATAAAGTCGGAACAAGCAGATGCCTATGAAGGAGCAAAAAATAAAATTGAAGCTGGTTTAGAAGTACCCGTCATGAATCAATACTACATGCAATTGCAGTCTATTGACTACAATCTAACGGCTAAGTTCTATCCTATTAATGAAGCCATCAAACGGGCTATTGAAACGGTTATGCAATACTATTCTTATGAAAACCCTACTGACCCCGTCCCTGCATAAATCCTTTCCCGATTTTATTAATTAGTACCGCAGGCGAGGGGAGATTAATTTTGGGTTTTGCCTGTTGCATACTTTCCTTTTGGGGCAATCCTGCATCAAGCAGAAATGTGGTAAGCGCAATAATCACTGCCACAACTATTCCGGCTATCAGTACAAGGTCTTTATCGGAGAGTTTTATTCGCACAATCCCTCTCTTACCAAAATGAGTGCCACGCCCAAATTGTAAAGAATTTAAGCTTTTTCTAGGTTGGTCTTCCATATTATGTTCAATTATGTACAGGTGGGTGCCTCCATTCCGAACAGGTTGTTCGGTTATAATGGCCCTTCCTTTGCTTATTTAATAATCGGTTTGAACTTCTTTTCTTTCTAACTTTGTTACCAGGTCGTCAATCGAATTACAGAAAAATGAAAAAATATTTCTTTTTGATTATAGTGGGAGGGCTTTTGTCTACAGCAACGCGGGCGCAGG
>CAZNRJ010000296.1:0-5332 GCA_964574945.1 uncultured Ohtaekwangia sp.
TAAGGACCTTAGGCGTCTGACACATCAAAGGTGTCTTGACGCCTACCCAACCAGCAATTCTTGCTTAGTATAATCCAACACAACCGTCTTCAGCACTTTTGCTTTTTGAATGGTGATCAGCATTTCGCGTTCAAACCGCGATTCGTACCCATCGTGAACATAAAAAGTCCTGTTGCCTTGCGGGATCCTGATTTTACCCGTAAACCAAGTGGCAGTAACAGCCCGGTCACCCGCTTTCTTAAAAAGCATTTTAAGGGAGTAAGGAATAATTTTCTTCCAAAATAAAAAATATCGTTTTTTGATTTTCGCTTCAAGGCTTTTTAGCAAAAGTATATCGTCCCGTATTTCCCAGGTAGCCACATACCCTCGTTTACATTCCTTTGAAGTTTCAAAATCAGGGCGTTTGTTATTTTGGTCCCAGTAAAGTTCCAGGGGATTGGAATACAAGTCCATTCGAATGCCATCATAATAAATGATATCAGGAAGTTGTGCAGCCATAACTGTGTTGAATGATTGATCAAATCTTACTCAAATAGAAATGAGAATGAATGTATTCTCTGTGCTCAAACAAAATGAAAGATGAAACAGCGTGGATAGAAGATTTTCTGCTTAAGCCACCTTTTTAATTAAGTGTTAGGTTATCTAAAAAGAAAGAGGCTGAATCAATTTATTTTGAATCAGCCTCTTTACAGATTTTTCGGATACATATTCTATCCCAGATATGACTTCAATACCTCAAGCCGGGTAGTCTTGCGAAGTTTACGGGTAGCTTTTTCTTTTATCTGCCGCACGCGCTCCGTGCTCAAATCAAATTTCTCGCTGATATCGTGCAGGGATAAAGCATGCCCGCCCGAAAGTCCATAATACAAGGAAAGCACATCAGCTTCTCTTGAAGAGAGTTGTGACAAAGAATATTCTATTTCTTTTTTCAACGATGAATTCATCAGCTCTGAGTCTGGCTGAACTGCATCATTGTCGCCCATCACATCCATTAACGTACCGCTGTCACCATCATTGCCTAACGGTGCGTCCATCGATACTTTGCGTGCGCGATGGTTTGATATTTTATAAATTTCCTCCGAAGTGGTTTCCATTACTTCGGCCAGTTCTTCCGCAGTAGGCTCGCGTTGAAATTTTTGTTCAAGCGTGGCAAAAGTTTGGTTCATCTTATTGAGTGTACCAATGCGATTCAAAGGCACCCTCACAATTCGCGATTGTTCCGATAGCGCCTGCAAAATAGATTGACGGATCCACCACACCGCATACGAGATAAACTTAAATCCACGCTTCTCATCAAAACGGGAAGCTGCTTTGATAAGCCCTAGGTTGCCTTCATTTACCAAATCGCTTAATGTCATTCCGCCCTGCTGGTATTGCTTGGCCACTGAAACTACAAAACGAAGGTTTGCATTCACCAATTTTTGTAATGCCATCTCATCGCCTTCGCGAATGCGCCTGGCGAGGTTTACTTCTTCCTCAGCCGTGATCAGGTCAATTTTTGCAATTTCAGTTAAATATTTATCGAACGATTGAGATTCCCGATTGGTAATTTTTTGCGTTATTTTTAAAGCGCGCATGAATTAATGGTTTTGTGTTTAAAATATGATAAGTTGATTCCTTAAGCATGTATATCAAACGTTTGCAAACAGCTCTTCGCCTTGTAAAGGGAAAGAAACGTGCCTATAACGCATAAAAGAGCTTTTTCATTTTACATTAGTATACACATTAATAACGAGAACGCAAAATTTGAGCATAAAGTTTATTCATATTTCAGATTTCATTTTATATGAAGACGATGCAATCTTAATAGTCGACAAACCCGCTGGGCTAATGGTTGAGCCCGACCGAAACGGACATCCAAACCTGCTGCAAGAAGTGAAGAAATATCTTAAAGCAAAATTACCTTCAGACCAGGAACTTTACGCGCAACATATCCATCGGCTCGACCGGCCCGTAAGTGGAATCGTATTATTTGCAAAACAACGTTCGGTACTAAAAAATTTAAGCGAGCAGTTTGCCGAACGAAAAGTGAAGAAGTACTATCAGGCCCTTACCCATCATGCTCCGGAAGTAAGAAGTGGCTTACTGGAACATTGGCATCGCAAGGAAAAGAAAAAAGCCATGCTGTACGGACATGAAATTCAGTATTCAGAGAAAGCAATTTTAAACTATGAAGTGATTGAATTAAGTGCCGATAGATTTCTGTGGAATATAGAACTTCATACGGGCAAATATCATCAGATTCGCGCCCAATTAGCTGATGCCGGTTGCCCGATTCTTGGTGACAGTTTGTATGGTTCCACACAACCCTATCACCCCAACGCAATTGCACTTCATGCTTGCCGACTGACCATTTTTCATCCGGTAACGAACGGGCAAGTCACCTTCATTAGCAATCCAAAATTTTAATCCGGTTACTACCAGTATTGGATTTCTTTTGCCGTCTGACAAAATCGTTGACTGCCACTTCATTTAGCTTCAAATAAATCTTATTTTTAAGGAGACACACCCTAATTACCTACCTCCTATGAATACAATTAGTCGGATCAGCTGGGTTTTGATTGTTTTTTTTGGATTGGCACTCCTCTTTGGCAATTGCAAAAATGAAGATGCAACAGATGATTCGCGCTATAGCGGAGATCTGTTCAGTGAAAACATCCGCTCTACCGATCCTCAAACGGCTGAGCAGGAACGATTGGGATTCAAGCTCCCACCGGGTTTTGAAATCCAATTGTTCGCTTCGGAACCTGACATTGACAAACCCATTAACATGACCTTTGATGCAAAAGGCCGTATGTGGGTAACACAATCTTTTGAGTATCCCTTTCCCTCAGCCCCTGGCGCAAAGAGTACCGACCGGCTTACCATTCTTGAAGACACGGATCATGATGGCAAAGCCGATCGCTTTACGAAAGTATCCGACACACTGAATATTCCTATTGGAGTTCTGCCAGTTCTGGATGGAGCGATTGCCTTTAGTGTACCCAATGTTTACAAATTTACGGATGCTAATTCCGATGGAAAACCGGAAAGCAAAAAAGTAATGTATGGTCCTTTCGGCTATCAGGATACGCATGGCATGGTCAGTAATTTTGTACGCGGCTATGACGGCTGGGTGTATGCATGCCATGGATTCACCAATCTTTCCGCCATTGCCGGGGCTGATGGCGATTCGATAAAAATGATTTCCGGAAATACGTTCCGCTTCAGACTTGACGGAAGCCGGGTTGAACAAATGACTTTCGGGCAGGTAAATCCTTTCGGACTTGCTTATGATGAAAATGGATACGTGTATTCAACAGACAGTCACAGTTCACCGCTTTATCAATTAATTCGTGGTGGCGATTACCCACACTTTTCAAAATTGGAGATCATGGCTTTTGGGCCGGATATGAAATCATTTGAAGATGAGGCCACCGCATTGTGTGGCATTGCTTATTATGGGGATACAAAATTTCCAAAAGAATTTCAGGGTAACTTTTTTATCGGTGATGCAGTGAGTTCGCGCGTGCATCGGTATTCATGGGAAAACAAAGGTTCATCCCCTGTTGGGAAATCAGAAATAGATTTTATAAAAAGTGCTGACCCGTGGTTCAGGCCTGTCAATATTAAACTGGGACCTGATGGTGCGTTGTATGTTGCCGATTTTTATAACGCAATCATTGGTCACTATGAAGTTCCGCTTGGGCATCCAAAAAGAGATAAGCAACGCGGAAGAATTTGGCGCATCACATATAAAGGCGAGCATAATGATCTCCAGGATTTAACTGCGGCTTCGCTGAATGAGTTGTTGAGTGCGTTCGATGGTAATAACATTACAACCCGCATGGCTGCTGCCGATCAATTGGCTGATCGTGTGGGTGAACCTGCTGTGGAAGCATTAAAAGTTGTACTGAATGATCAGGAAGTTAGTGCAAGCCCGCAAAAGTATGTTCATTCGCTTTGGGTGTTGTACCGGCTCAATGCATTGGACGAAGACATTTTAAAAAAATCACTTGCACATGCTTCTCCCCGTGTCCGTTTGCATACGCTGCGGATTTTACGGGAATGGAAATCAAGCAAGGCTGCATTTCAACCCTTTATTTTGAATGCATTAAAAGACAGTGATCCGCATGTGCAACGGGCTGCCGTTGAACTATTAATGGATTATCATGACATGGGTTCAATTGAAGTTGCCCTTTCTGTTTTGCACACTGCACCAGCATTCGATACTCATTTAATCTATACTGCAAGACTTGCGTTGCGAAACCTGCTTCGCGATAATGCTTTAATGAAACAAGTAGCCGCAAAAAAATGGAGCACCGAAGATTCTGGTTTTATAGCCGGCACTTTAGTGGATGTTAATTCAGAAGATGCAGCTTTGTTCCTGGCTAACTATGTTTCTAACAACTCAATGCCGAAAGGGAAAACACAATTAGCCTATCAGCAAATCATTCGGTTCATTCCCCAGAAACAACTTGATGCAACGATTAAAAATGCCCGTGCTGCACAAGCCGATGACATTGATTTAAAAGCAAATATTTTCAGAGGTGTAAAAGAAGGGTTGGCACAACGCGGTGCAACAGAAAAAAATCAAATGCTTGCACCCTGGGCATCAGAAATAGCTGTTGGACTTCTTAAAAAGTATCCTTCTGCGGATACCCTTACGTCAGAAGAAATCATTTCGCAACAATTTTATGCTATCCAACTGGCCGGTGATTACAAGGTACGCGCCCTTGAACCTGATTTAAAAGTATTCTTAGCGAAAAATCCCAATGCCGATTTAAAGACATCGGCCCTGCGATCGTTGCTTAAGATAGCTACTGATAACAGTTCCTTTGAATTAGCAAAAGATTTGCTGCTCAGTGACAGCACTCCTGTCTATCTAAAGAAAAATGTGGTAATTGTTTTGGGTGAATCACCCGGGCAGGCAACCAATGCTTTGCTAAAAGAAATAAAGAAAGCCCCGGCTGATCTGGAAGCAGTAATTGCCACGACTTTGGCAAATTCCCCGGAAGGAAAACAACTTGTGCTGGACCAGGTAAGAAATGGATCGTACTTAGCACGAACACTTATTGATCCGCGCGTGGAAGAAAGAATGTTGCAAAACATTTCTGCTAAGCAACAAAAGGAATACAACGAACTTACCGCCAACATTGAACCCATCAGTGCAGAAAGGCAAATTCTTATTGATGAACGATTGAAAGCTTTCAAAACATTCAAGGCATCCACTATACAGTTGGATTCCGGAGCCATGGTATTTAATAGCAATTGTGGTGTATGTCATCGCAAATTTACGATGTCGGGTATCGGTCCGCAGTTGCATGGCATAGGAAAGCGCGGGGCAGAAGCG
>CAZNRJ010000297.1:0-863 GCA_964574945.1 uncultured Ohtaekwangia sp.
AAATTCTGGTCCAATAAGCGAGCCCCAATCGTATGACCTTATCGTATCAGCCCCATAAAAAACCAAAACAATAATTGTGATGGAAACTATAACGCCCAACAGAATCCAGATATGAGCAGGCCGGCTTCGCACTCCGACAGGTTCCGGGGTTTCTTCATAGACTAACTTCTCTTCTTCTTCAATTAATTCAGGTCGCATTATTCTTGGTTTCTGAAATCCAGATTATGAAATACAAAAAAACGGATAGCATCGATATGAACATACGTATTCACTTCTGGCAATTGCTGAAACACATACATATATCCCAGATGAGCATTTAAATGAGCCGTGAATTGATAGCCCAGCCCAAGGAATAATCGATTAAAGTATCCCAACCAGGTTTGCTCACGATATTCGATTTCTTTCTCTTGTGCTGAAACAGGAACTATCAAAAGTTGAAGTATGAAGGTTACAAAAAAAAACACAAGAGGCCGATTTAATCATCAAATAGCTGAGATTTTACTTTTTGTCCGTTAATCCAATCTATTAATGGGAATAGCGCAAAGTTATACCATAGGTTCTGGGATCGCCCAATACTCCGGCATAATGTCCGGCATTTCCACCAGCCGGTAAAAGTTGCTCGAAATAATTTTGGTTAAGCACATTGCGACCCCACACCGATATAGAAATTCCATTCGAAACCCGGAAGCCGGCCCTGGCATTAAGCAATGCATACCCATCAATGTTTAAATACGCTGATGGAGATGGGCTCGAGGAAAACTCGGAACGATAGTACGTATCAAATGCAATAAAAAACTTACCCGCCTGACGAAGAAAATTCGCTGGGGTTGTGAACTCAGCACCTAAAGACCCTGCCCATTTGG
>CAZNRJ010000297.1:873-3857 GCA_964574945.1 uncultured Ohtaekwangia sp.
CCCGGAAGTCTTTCACCGGAAATATCCTTGAAGGCCACTTGCACACCATCAATGACTTGTCCGGTTTCTTCCAAAGGAAGGGGTGCGTTGGTAAAGGTAACATACTTACCTTCTGTGTAGGTCAATGCCCCGTATATGGTAAAATGATTGCTGGCCTTAACATTTGCATCAAGCTCAGCCCCTTTCACATTCACTTTCTCTGCATTGGCGATGTATCCGCGATTAACACCAAGTTCCGGTGATTGGACGTTTGTTTGATAATCATCGATATCGGTGTTGTAAAAAGTCAGGTTAACTTTGCTTTTGCTTGTGGGCGATGTCTTAACACCAAATTCAAGATGCCTAACATACTCAGGATTTATAACCGCCAAATCCGTTGCCGGCTGCCCCGCAATTGTGGGAAGGCCGGCCACATTCACACCAACGGGTTTGAAACTTGTAGAATAGGTAGCATACGTGTTGACACGATTGTTTGCTTTATAGGCTACAGTAAGATTATAAGTTAAGTTATTCTCTTCAGCATCCGCCTCGTAGGCTTGATCACTATAAACACTATTCTTTAAAGCGAGCAGTGCCGGGTCTGTCGTTTGCAACCCGCCATATGTTTTTCGATCATAGACTACGTCTTTCTTATCATAGTTGTAACGGATTCCTGGCAAAACGTGAAGACCTTCAACAATTTCCCAATCGATGTTGGCAAATACAGCTGCGCTCAAAGATTTAATGGAAGCTTTCGTGTTGATTCCATACCCTTCAAAAAGTCCTGGTGTTTGCCACAACGAACTGGTTGTACTCTGTGAAAAGCGCCATTGAGCCGAACCGGACTCCTCGGTACCATTAATTTTAACTTCCTGATCAAAGACAAATAAACCGATTACACCACTCAAACGTGAGGAGAATTCCCCAGCGTAGCGAACCTCCTGCGACCAATTTCTGTGCTCAGCCGGGTTTTGCGATTTGGCAAGAGCTTGCAACCCTGTGAAGTCCCTGTCATTGGAAGGGTCCCAATTCCAGTAACGCCATGCAGTAGTTGCCGTAAGTGTGCCCGGGCCAATTTTTGTATCGATGTTAAGTGACGCACCGCCTAATTCGTTGCCCGATCGCCAGGGTGTGTCATGATCAATTTTCCGTTCGAAAGCGTTTTCAGTGGGAAGTGCATAATTAAGATCAGCGATGATCGCATTAAATTGACGATATGCCGGTCGTTTCGTTTCTACAACGCCTGCTACAACCTGTGCATAACCGTCAGGATGCTGACTGGAGGCATCTACAGCTAATGTAATGGATGTATTTTCTGAAGGTACATATAATAACTGGGCACGGCCGCCCAGGTTGTTTATGTCGTTTATATATCTTCCTGTACTTATGTTCTCAATTACTCCGTCTCGTTGAGTACCTGAGAATGAAACACGCGCTGCAAATTTCTTACTCAGGGGTCCCGTAATGGAAGCCTTGGCTTGAATGTAGCCGTAGTTTCCGTAACTAAGTTCAAAATCAGTTCCTGGAATAAACCTTGGCTTGCGCGTGGTTATGTTGAAGGCCCCGGCTGTAGTGTTCTTACCGAACAATGTTCCCTGCGGCCCACGCAATACTTCAATCTGTTCAATGTCAATAAAATCAAGTGTTGCTGCAGCCGGCCTTGCGTAATACACTCCATCTACATAAAAACCAACACCCGGATCAAGGCCATCGTTGGTCAGTCCGAACGGTGAGCCTATCCCCCGGATATTGATTCCAGTGTTGCGGGGATTGGATGTATAAAGTTGAACTGACGGAACAAGTTCCTTCACGCGGTTAACATTAAACGCACCGGTTTGATCAATCAGCGAACCATCCACAACCGTGATCGGAATAGGCACTTCCTGTGCTGTTTCACTTCGTCTTCGCGCAGTTACCACTACCTCTTCCAACTCATTATCATTAATGAGTGTAATTGCCAGAGGTTTATTGGTCAATTCAATAATTTGAAAATCCTGTGGCTTAAATCCAACCGAACTAATGCGAAGTATAAAAGGTACTTTCTCAGTTGTTTGAAGTGTAAACTCGCCAGCTTCATTAGTTACTGCATATTTATTGGTTCCCCTGATTACTACCGTAGCAGATTCCAGTGGCAACCCTTCACTGTCTTTGATTATACCTGTGATTACATGCTGGCCATAAGCCACAATGTTTATTAGCATAATAAGAGTAAACAATTGTAAAATTCGCTTCATAAAATATTAGTATTTAAAGTCTATGGATTTAGTAGAGTGATGCAAAAGTACTTCTTTTCTGGAAAATCCAAAGTAAATGGAAAATAAAAAGCACCTGAACAGGTGCTTTTAGAAAACAAACTTTAACTAATTTCTATACTTTGATCTCTACATCAACTCCACTTGGCAATTCAAGTTTCATCAATGCATCTACCGTTTTCGCACTGTTTGAATAAATGTCTACCAAACGCTTGTACGTGCACAATTGAAATTGTTCGCGTGACTTCTTGTTTACGTGTGGTGAACGTAGTACTGTAAATTTTTCCTTTTCTGTAGGAAGTGGAATGGGTCCGCTCACTACTGCACCTGTCGCCTTTACAGCGCGCACAATTTTTTCAGAAGACTTATCAACCAAATTATGGTCGTAAGACTTTAGCTTAATTCTGATTTTCTGATTCATAATCTAAACGTCTTTTAGATATTTATTTTGCGGCAACAGCGCCTTTTACTTCATCAATTACTTTATCGGCAAGGTTCTTAGGAACCGGTGCATAATGTGCAAATGTCAATGTTGCCGAAGCACGACCTGAAGTGATAGTTCTCAAATCAGTTACGTATCCAAACAACTCAGACAATGGAACGTCTGCTTTAATTACCTGGGCACCTCCACGCGTGTCCATTCCCTTCATAATTCCTCTTCTCCTGTTCAAGTCTCCTGTTACAGAACCTGTGTATTCATCCGGGGAAATTACTTCTACACCCATGATTGGTTCAAGAAGTTGAGGACCGCAT
>CAZNRJ010000297.1:3867-5322 GCA_964574945.1 uncultured Ohtaekwangia sp.
ACCGCATTTTCTTGCTGCTTCTTTAAATCCAATACGGGCTGCCAATTCAAAAGAAAGTGAATCCGAATCCACATCATGGTATGATCCGTGGAACAATCTTACTTTCATTGAATCGATTGGATATCCGGCCAACGGACCGTTTACCATTGCCTGCTCAAATCCTTTTTGAACAGATGGAATAAATTCGCGAGGAATTACACCACCCACAATATCATTTACAAACTCCAGACCTGGCTTGTCTTCAGGGCCCAACACACGCGGTCCCATTTCGAATACGATATCCGCAAACTTACCACGACCACCTGTTTGTTTCTTATATTGTTCTTTGTGCTCTACTGACTTCGTCAATGCTTCTTTATAAGCAACCTGAGGAGCACCCTGGTTAATTTCAACCTTGAACTCACGTCTCAAACGGTCGATGATAATTTCCAAGTGCAATTCACCCATTCCACGAAGAATAACCTGACCCGTTTCGTGATCAGTATTGACGCGCAACGTTGGATCTTCCTCAACCAATTTCGCAATAGCCATACCTAACTTATCGGCATCAGCTTGTTTCTTAGGTTCAATCGCATAACCAATAACGGGTTCCGGGAAGATCATCGACTCCAACACAACCGGACGTTTCTCGTCACATAGTGTATCACCTGTCTTAATGTCTTTGAACCCTACTACGGCACCAATATCCCCGGCAGGAAGTCTTTCTACCTGGTTCTGTTTGTTAGCATGCATTTGGAATACACGCGAAATTCTTTCCTTCTGACCTGAACGGGTATTCTGAATGTAAGAACCTGATTCCAACACGCCTGAATAGGCACGAACAAAACATAGACGGCCTACAAACGGATCGGTAGCAATTTTAAATGCAAGACCTACAAACGGCTCATCAACGTTGGGACGAATTTCAACTTCCTCATCTGTATCAGGATTAGTACCAATGATAACGTCCTTATCCATCGGTGATGGAAGAAGTTCCATCACATAGTCCAACATGGTTTGAACTCCTTTGTTCTTGAAGGATGAACCGCACACCATAGGAACAATCTTCATATCGATTGTTGCCTTGCGTAGCGCTGTTAAAATTTCACCTTCAGAAATTGAACTGGGATCATCAAAGAATTTCTCGATAAGGGTTTCGTCATATTCAGCCACTGCCTCCAATAACTTCTCACGATACTCGGCAGCTTCCTCAACCATATCATCAGGAATAGGAACTTCCGTAAAAGTCATTCCTTTATCAGCTTCGTTCCAAATAATACCCCGGTTGTTAATTAAATCAACAACGCCTTTAAAGTTTTCTTCGGCACCAATTGGCAACTGAAGAGCAACCGCTTTACTTCCTAACTTTTCTTTCACCTGCTTACAAACACCCAAGAAGTCAGCCCCCGAACGATCCATTTTATTTACGAAACCGATACGGGCAACTTTATAGTTGTCTGCTAAACGCCAGTTTGT
>CAZNRJ010000298.1:0-5311 GCA_964574945.1 uncultured Ohtaekwangia sp.
TACTTCGGCTACTAAGTCGCCATCGCCAAAGTAAAGTTTGTCGCCTACGCGAATTTTTCGTGCGGGGTCAACAAGCACATCCCACAAATGCATTTCGGCATTGAGTTCGCGCAGCAGGAATACTTCAATTTTAGCACCTGTCTTTTCTTTGCGGCCATACAGGCGGGCAGGAAACACCATGGTATCGTTGCCTACCATTACATCGCCTTCGTCAAAATAGTTAACGATGTCTTTAAATACTTTGTGTTCAATTTTTCCGCTGCTGCGATGGATAACCATCATGCGGGCATCGTCCCTGTTCTCGGCAGGATGTGATGCGATTAAACTGTTTGGGATGTCAAATTTGAATTCTGAAAGTTTCATAAGCTTACGGGCTTTGTGCCCTGATAGTAATCAGGACGGTTTAAAATAAGGGACGCAAAAATAGGATATGTTTTAGTGCGAAATGAAATTTTCTGCTTTGTTTTTGGAAACAATTTGCTAATTCATACGTCTGACCAATGAGTTTTTGGTTAACTCTTAACCATTCAGACCTAAAACATTAAGGATTGAGTAAAAAACCATGTTTATTGCAACCCGAAATCATTAAACGTGCGTTAAACCCACATGCTAACTGTCCGATTAATTTTTGAGAGCCTCGGTTTTGCCTGGAAGGCTTTGAAATCCAATATCTTACGAACTGTTTTATCCCTGCTTGGGGTAACAATTGGTATTTTCTCAATCATAGCGGTTCTTACCCTGGTTGATTCATTGGAGAAAAATATTCGCGAAAGCTTTAATTTTTTGGGAAGTGATGTAATCTATGTTGGCAAGTGGCCATGGGTACGTTCTGGAGGGCCCGATTCATGGAAAGAGTTCATTAAACGTCCTAATGTTTCTTATGCGGAGTACAAATTTTTAAAGGCCAATATGAAACAGGCTGAAACCGTTGCTATTTATGCAAATAGGGGTAACATGACTGTTAAGGCCGGGAATAGCGGAATTAATCAGATTAATCTAACTGGTGCTGACTTGGATTATGACAAAATTTTTGAAATCAATTTAGAAAAAGGACGATACCTCACCAATGATGAAATTGAAGGTGGAAGAAATGTAGTCATAGTTGGATATGAAGTTGCAAAAGCTCTTTTCCCGAATCTGGATTCTCCAATGGGTCAGAAAATAAAAATCAAAAACCTTAAATACAGTATAGTTGGAGTAATTGCTCGTGAAGGAGAGAGTTTCTTAGGTACACCTAGTAAAGATTATAGCGTAATTATTCCGTATGATTCATTTAGGAAGCTGTATCAAACAGGAACTGGGCAATGGCGGGAATTAGGCTCGGACATTGGGTTAAAAGGAAGCCAAAATGATATTGGTTTGGTTGAGTTGGAGAGTGAGGCTCGTGGACTTATGCGGGTAAAGCGAGGACTCAAACCTGTCATGAAAGATAGTTTCGCGCTGAATCGGCCCGAAGCAATTGCCAATGCTATCAGCGGGGTATTTGATGTGTTGAGTATTGCAGGTTGGATCATTGGCGGGTTCTCCATGTTGGTAGGTGGGTTTGGAATTGCCAACATCATGTTTGTTTCCGTAAAGGAACGCACCAGTATTATCGGGTTACAAAAATCGTTGGGGGCTCAAAACTATTTTATACTCTTTCAATTTTTGTTTGAATCTATTTTCCTGAGCTTGATAGGAGGGTTGGGCGGCTTGTTCCTGGTGTGGCTAATGACGCTGGCGCCATTCGGAAGCTTGCAGGTTGTACTTTCTGTAAAAAATATTGTTTTGGGAATAGGCGTATCCTCTTCCATTGGGTTGATAGCAGGAATTATCCCGGCAGCTATGGCTGCCCGTCTTGATCCTGTAATTGCTATCAGGGCAAATTAAAATTTTGAGTTATCTATATAAACAATAGCCAATGGTTCGCATTGGCTATTTGTTTTTCAGGGCTTCTGATTGTTTGAGACTATTCTTTTACTTTCTCAGCCTTCTCTGCTTTTTCAGGCTTCTCATCTTTTTCTTCTTTCAACTCGACACCACCACTGATCTTCTCTTTGATTTTCTTTTCCAACTCATCCATTAACTCGGGATTGTCTTCAATCAATTGTTTCACTGCATCGCGGCCCTGGCCTAATTTATTGCCGCTGTAAGAAAACCAGGAGCCTGCCTTTTGAATCACGTTAAGTTCAACACCTAAGTCTACAATCTCACCCGACTTCGAAATTCCCCGGCCGTACATGATATCGAACTCAATTACTTTAAAGGGAGGCGCTACTTTGTTTTTAACAACTTTCACCTTCACGCGGTTTCCGGTTATGTCATCGGCACTTTCTTTAATCTGGCCAATCCTGCGTATATCTAACCGAACGGAAGCGTAAAACTTCAATGCATTTCCACCGGTAGTGGTTTCGGGGTTTCCAAACATGATCCCAATCTTTTCGCGAAGCTGGTTAATGAAAATACAGGCACAACCGGTTTTACTGATAGTACCCGTTAGTTTTCTTAATGCCTGCGACATAAGGCGCGCTTGCAAGCCCATTTTGCTTTCGCCCATTTCGCCTTCCAATTCAGCTTTAGGAACCAGCGCTGCCACTGAGTCTATAACAATAATATCAATCGCGCCTGAGCGGATCAGGTGTTCGGCAATTTCAAGTGCCTGCTCGCCATTATCGGGCTGCGAGATGAGAAGGTTCTCTGTATCGATCCCTAATTTTTCGGCATACGCTTTATCAAAAGCATGTTCGGCATCAATAAAGGCAGCCAGGCCACCTTTTTTCTGTGCCTCGGCTATGCAGTGCATAGTTAAGGTTGTTTTACCGGATGATTCGGGCCCGTAAATTTCTGTTACCCGGCCGCGTGGAATTCCCCCAATACCGAGGGCAATATCCAATCCCAAAGAACCGGTTGAAATAGCCGGCACATCCATCACTTTGGTGTCATTCAATTTCATAACCGTACCCTTTCCGTACGATTTCTCCAGCTTATCAATGGTTAGCTGGAGGGCTTTCAATTTTTCTTTTTGGTCACTCATATAATTCAGTCTATTTATTCAGTTATTATCCTAAAATCGGCTCAAATTACTACTTTCAATAGTATTTGCAAACATTTACCATTATAAAAGCTAAAAAATTTAGTATATCTTATTATTTATAATTGAATGTGCTTTACTGGCAGGGATTAAAGATCGGGAAATTTAATTTGCGCTTTAGTCATGGTAAAGAAGATATTCATTGGTTTTTTTCTGCTCCTGCTGATTCTTGTTGTATGGAATTGGGAACTGGTAGTTTATGGAGCCCGGCAGGGATATGGCCAGGTAAGCATGGTTTGGAATGCCCGCCCAATCCAGGAGTATTTGGATGACCCTGAGTTTCCTGATTCGCTTAAAAGCAAGTTGCGCCTGATTGGTGAAATCAGGAGATATGCGATTGATTCACTTGGTTTAAAAGACACCAAGAATTACCAAACACTATACGACCAACGTGGTGAAGAGATTATGTGGGTAGTGCAGGCATGCGAACCCTTTGAGCTCAAAGCCAAACTTTGGGATTTTCCTGTTGTTGGGTCTGTGCCATATAAAGGCTTCTTTCAAAAGCAAAAAGCGATTGACGAACGCGCAAAACTTGAGCAAGCCGGTTATGATGTAAGTATCCGTAACCCGGGCGGGTGGTCAACGTTGGGCTGGTTTACCGATCCAATTCTCAGCAGCATGTTGGCACGCAACGAGGGTGATTTGGCCAGCCTGATCATTCATGAAATGGTGCATGCCACGGTGTTTGTAAAAGATGATGTTGATTTCAATGAGAACCTCGCCTCCTTTGTTGGTGATACGGCCGCTTATTATTTTTTGGCTGCGCATTTTGGTAAAGATTCACCCCAGTTTATTCAATATGTGCATGAAGATCAGGATTACCGAAAATTCAGTAAGCATATTTTAAGGGGCACGCATTTGCTGGATAGCCTTTATCAGGGTTTTGCACCCACCGATTCAGTCGCTTTTAAGAAACTGAAAAAAGAAGAAATGATTTCAGCGATTATGGCTTCTGTGGATACCCTTTCCTTATTCACGCCACGCAAGTCATCCAATCCGGGCAGGCTGCCCAATAACACGTACTTTATGTCTTATCATCTCTATCAATCCCGCCAGGGAAACTTTAAGTCTGAGCTTGATGAAGACTTTAATGGTGACCTGAAGAAGTACATAAAACACCTTACAGAGCAATATCCCTTTTTGTAATGTGACCTCAAACAAAACTGTCCATTAAGGAATTGTTAAGGAGTTAACGCAGGTTTTTAATTAGCTTAATTTGTCTCTACTTTTACTGCGTGCTTTTTTAAGGTGTTGCATAAGCTTAATTATGGCCAAATCAACCCTCCATCGCACAAAAATCATAAAAACTAAACAGTAAAATTATGGGTAATAAACCAACGCAAAAAGTGCTGGTAGTTGATGATGAAGAACCCATTTTAGAATTGCTAAAGTACAACCTTGAGAAAAATGGCTACGATGTGAGAACCGCCATTGATGGTTTTACTGCGGTGGAAATTGCAAGGAAATTTCATCCCGATTTGGTGCTCTTAGACATTATGATGCCTAAGATGGATGGGGTGGAAGCATGCCGGCAAATACGCGCCATGCCGGAGTTGATCAATACATTCATTGTGTTTCTTACGGCCCGTGCCGAAGAATATTCAGAAGTAGCAGCCTTTGATGTGGGTGCCGATGATTATATCCTAAAGCCCATTAAGCCGAGAGCGCTTATGAGCCGCATAAGCGCACTCTTTCGCAGGGATTCCAAAAAGAAAAATACGTCCAGCCAGATTAAAGTTGGAGATCTGTTAATTGACCGGACCAGTTATACAATTCATGTAAAAGGGAAAGAGATCAGCTTGCCTAAGAAGGAATTTGAATTGCTGTTTTTCCTGGCTCAAAATCCTAATAAAGTATTCAGCCGCGATGATTTATTACAAAATATCTGGGGTTCGGATGTTTATGTATTGGCACGAACCGTAGATGTTCACATTCGCAAGGTGCGCGAAAAGATAGGAGATGATTATATTACCACCGTAAAAGGAGTGGGATATAAGTTCAATCTCAGTTAATGCATGGTATATAGTGCCCGTACGTTGGCTCTCTTGTTGGCAGTTTCAATTGCCATTGTAACTACACTATTCCTTTCACTTATTGAAAGCGTTGGCCGCGATGCGCTTGTGGTGGCGGCTGTCATCAGCTTTTCCGCTTCCTACCTGCTTAGTTTTGTAGTGCTGGAGTTCCTGGTCTTCCGCGAGATCAACAAGATTTATAAAATGATGGACAAGCTGCGTAAGAAAG
>CAZNRJ010000299.1:0-5301 GCA_964574945.1 uncultured Ohtaekwangia sp.
AAGATTTTAAATTATGTTAGATCGATCTCCAAAAATTCAGCAATTAAGGAAATTGAAAAACAATTTCGTGGCATTGGTGAGGGCTGGGCACGCTTTACGTATGGTGGCTCTACAGGAGGCTGGGAAGCGCTGGCAGTTCAAATGTTTTATCCGGACGATTTCAATGGGTGCTTTGCTGCTTGCCCTGATCCTATTGACTTTCGAGCCTATACGTTGGTAGATATTTACAAAGACAAAAATGCGTATTGGTACGAGAGTGATTTTAAAAAACTTCCCCGGCCAACACTCAGAAATTATTTAGGGCAGATTACGGCTACCATTGAAGAGTCCAATCACTACGAGTTGGCGTTAGGAACAAAATCCAGAAGCGGGGAACAATGGGATATCTGGGAAGCGGTTTATTCCCCGCAAGGAGAAGACGGATATCCAAAACGAATCTTTGATAAAGAAACCGGGGAAATTGATAAGAGCGTTGCTGAATACTGGAAAGAAAATTATGACTTGCGCTATATCCTTGAGCGCGACTGGAAAACGTTAGGGCCAAAGCTCGAAGGTAAAATTCATATTTACTGTGGGGATATGGATAACTATTACCTGAACAACGCTGTGTACCTGATGGAAGATTTCTTAAAGAAAACCCAAACTCCATTTTACAAAGGCGAAGTGGATTATGGCGACCGGGCTGAGCATTGCTGGAATGGTGACCATGAAAATCCAAATTATGTTTCGCGGTTGCGTTATAACACGATGTACCTTCCAAAAATTTTAAAACGCATTCAGGAAAGCGCACCCAAAGGTGCCGATGTGAAAAGTTGGAGATACTAAGGTGAATCCCTATTTCAACTGTCGCAAATAAAGTTGAATGGTATTTTCCAATCCGAGATAAAGCGCATCGCAAATGAGCGCATGGCCAATTGAAACTTCATCAAGGGCAGGGATTGATCTTTTCAGAAAGGCAAGGTTATGCAAATCCAAATCGTGACCGGCATTAATGCCTAACCCCAATGTATGGGCAACATGCGCAGCTTCTACGTAAGGCTTCACCGCAGCTTCTTTGTTGTGATGATAGTGTGATGCAAACGGTTCGGTATAAAGTTCAATCCGATCGGCACCAACATGTTTTGCACCTTCAACGTGTTGGGTAGCAGGATCAACAAAAACAGAAACACGAACACCCATTGATTTTATTTCCTGAATGATTTCTGTTAAGAATTTTTTGTTCTTTACGGTATCCCAGCCTGCATTGGAGGTGATGGCATCGGGGCCATCGGGCACCAGGGTTGCCTGATCAGGTTTTGTTTCGCGGATAAGTTTCAGGTAACGATCATCGGGGTATCCTTCAATATTAAATTCGGTGGTAACAACTTGCTTTAATTCGAGTACATCCGAATAACGAATGTGACGTTCGTCAGGGCGCGGATGCACCGTTATTCCTTGTGCGCCAAAACGCTCGCAGTCCAAAGCGGTTTTTATTACATCGGGGTTGTTTCCGCCACGGGCATTCCGTATGGTAGCTATCTTATTTATATTGACCGATAATCGCGTCATTCAATCAAAATTTTTATCTCATTAAAAGTAGAACTAATTTTACTCAAAGTTATTTAAACAAAATTGATCATGAGCCTGAAACAACAAATTGATTCCGATATAAAGTCAGCCATGCTGGCAAAGAATAAAGAAGAGCTTACTGCACTCCGTTCCATCAAATCATTAATACTGCTGGCCGAAACAGAAAAAGGAGCAAGCGGTGATGTCAGTTCGGAAGTGGAAAGCAAACTGCTGATGAAAGCAGCCAAGCAACGAAAGGAGTCTGCAGAAATATTTCAGAAAGAAGGAAGAACAGAATTAGCCGCGAAAGAATTGGCTGAACTGGAAGTGATCAGCCGATACCTGCCAAAGCAACTAACAGAAGAGGAAATAACAGCCGAGTTAAAGAAAACAATTGAACAAGTTGGGGCTAAAGGCCCGCAGGATATGGGCAAGGTAATGGGTGTGGCAACAAAGCAATTGGCCGGCAAAGCGGATGGCAAACTTATTTCGGAACTTGTAAAAAAACTTTTGGCCTCTTGAGCAAAGTAGATATTATTCTTGCAATCATCCTGCTTGTCGGCACCGTTATCGGGTACAAGCGCGGCTTTCTAATGGAATTGTTTTTTTTGGTTGCGATTGTGCTGGGCGTATTTCTTGGTTTTAAATTGATGGCCTGGGGAGTAGAGTACCTCGCGCAAAAATTTAATGCCGATAAAGCTATGCTCCCCTATATTTCCTTTGCATTAATTTTTTTAGCCGTAATGGTAACAGTCACTTTTATTGGCAAACGGATTAAAAGTTCATTAGATAAAACTTTCCTCGGGCAAATGGATTCAGCGGCAGGCGCATTGCTTGGATTGGTCAAATACGCTTTCTGCATAAGCATCGTTATCTGGCTTGCCGAGTCATTTAAGATTGATATTGTGAGTGATTGGGGGGCTGATTCAAAACTTTATGGAGTTTTATCGCAAGTTGCTCCACTGATATCTTCACTTTTCGGTGATTTTTTACCATTTTTCAAAGAAACCTTTAGCAAGTTCTAAGGTTCAATTTTTTTTAGTTACTTATCACAAATTAGGTGCACATGTCCTTACGGGTAAAAGAAGAAAATGATTTTAAGTATGTTGATGAAGGCGAAGGACCTGTGCTAATGCTTCTTCACGGCCTCTTTGGCGCACTTAGCAACTGGGAAGGAGTAGTGAATCATTACTCAAAACATTTTCGGGTAATCATCCCGATGCTTCCCATTTACGAAATGCCAATTAAAGAAGCGGGCCTGCAAGGGCTTACTGAATTTACTGAGCGGTTTGTGGTCATGAAGAAGTTAGGCAACCTAATGATTATGGGCAACTCGCTGGGCGGGCATATTGCAATTTTATATACCCTGGCAAATCCTGAGAAAGTTTCAAAATTAGTTCTCACGGGTAGCTCCGGGTTGTTTGAAAATACAATGGGGGGTTCCTATCCCCGAAGGGGAAGTTATGATTACATCCGCGAACGCGTGGCCTATACCTTTTACGATCCTGCGGTTGCTTCAAAAGAATTAGTGGATGAAGTATTTGAAACTACCCGAAGCATTCCTAAATGCATGCGTATTGTCGCGATCGCTAAATCAGCCCAGCGCAATAACCTTGCGCTTGAATTACCGAACATTAAAGTTCCTACTTTATTAATTTGGGGACTGAACGATACAATAACACCTCCCATGGTTGGCCATGAATTTAACCGCTTGATTCCGAATTCCGAATTGAAATTCATTGACAAATGTTGCCACGCCCCTATGATGGAGCATCCGCAAAAATTCAATGAAATGGTGGAGGACTTTTTAGTGCACAAAAATTAATAGCATGATTGCAGAAGAATTGATCAATCACATGATTCCCCCGCTCAAAGTCACTGACGATGCGCATAAGGCTATCGTGTGGATGGAAGAATTTCGTTGTTTGCACTTGCCTGTGGTGGAGGATGGAAAATTGTTGGGATTCATTTCAGAAGAAATCATTTTAGAAACAAATGACATCGAGCGCACGCTGGCCGATTTTGATTTGGTGGGCAGGCAATGCAGCGTAGTACTTGGCTCTCATTTTTATGACATTCTGAAAGTAGCAGGCGATAGCAAACTTCAGATTGTAGCCGTGCTTAATGAAGAGCAGCAGTATGTTGGCGTGATCACGGTTCAGGATATCATGGTTTCATTTGCCCAAACCGCTTCGGTGCAAATGCCGGGCGGCATTCTTGTTTTGTCGATGGACCTGATTGATTATTCGCTGGCTGAAATAAGCCGATACATTGAAGAGAACAATGCAAAGGTGATTAGCAGCATTATGATTGAAGACCCTATGGATAAAGGGAAGATCAAGCTAACCCTGAAAATTAACAAGGAAGAGTTAACCCGCATTGTTGCAACGCTTGAGCGATTTGGATACCGGGTTATTGGCCGCTATCATGAAGCGCAGCAAGACAGCGGAGAGAAGGATAAGATCGATATGTTACTTCGCTATCTCGATATCTAACCCAACAGGATATGCGCATTGGGATACACGGCAGGGACTTTCAGGGAAAATCAGCACCCTTCATTGAGAAAACGTTGGAGCAACTTACTCAACGGAAGACAGAAATCTGGTTGTCATCAAAATTCGCTAAGCAAGTAAAATCCCCGATACTCGATAAAGTCAAGTTCAAAACATTTGATGCAGGAGATAGCTTGCGCAGCCTCGATTTCTTTTTTTCGTTGGGTGGTGACGGCACCATGCTTGAATCGGTAACCTACATTGGCAAAACAGAAATTCCTTTGTTGGGTATTAACACGGGCCGCCTGGGTTTTTTGGCAACCACCAGCCGCGATGATATCGACAGCGCACTTGAAAATCTTTTTACCGGAAACTTTAAAGAGGAAAGCCGTACGTTGCTGAGGTTGAATTCTTCCACTAAACTTTTTGAGCCACTCAACTTTGCGTTGAATGATTTTACCATCATGAAGAAGGACACATCATCCATGATTACAGTACACGTATATGTGGATGGTGAATTGCTGAATTCCTATTGGTCTGATGGCATAATTGTTTCTACCCCTACTGGTTCTACCGGATATTCGCTGAGTTGTGGGGGGCCTTTGGTTTACCCAAAATCCGAAAGTTTTATCATTACTGCTGTTAGTCCGCATAACCTCGGTACCCGGCCCATAGTTATCTCAGATAAGTCGGAGATGACTTTTGAAATTGAAGGGCGGAGTAAAAAATATTTAGTATCCCTCGATTCGCGCTTTGAAACGGTAGACGATACGGTAAAGCTGAAACTTAAAAAAGAGCGATTTAATGTTAAATTGGTACAACTCCCGGGTCATCATTACTTCAATACGTTGAGGCAAATACTTAATTGGGGGCTCGATATTCGTAATTAGAACTCTTTAATTGTCAGGGTATTTTAATAAGTTTGTAACTGGCAAAAATCTCTGCTCATGAGAAAGTTACTGTTTGGTGTAGTTTGTGTGTTTTTAGCGATGGGGTTTTCCCAGGAAGCTTCTGCTCAGTTTAATCGTAAGTCGATTAAAAAGAATAATAAACGAATTGCAAGTTTCAGGGGAAAGAAATCGGGGTTTGGCAAAAACAAGATCTACAACTCGCTTGGCTTTTCTGTAAACGCATTAAATTATTATGGAGACATTGCCCCCAAACCTCAGCGGGTTAGTACGGACATCTCCTTTACCCGGCCTGCGTTTGGCCTTTCCTTCGAACACCGCTTTGGCCCCCGATACACTTTGCAAGCCCAGTA
>CAZNRJ010000300.1:0-5271 GCA_964574945.1 uncultured Ohtaekwangia sp.
CTTGGTTTAAGAATACAAACGAGCGAAAAAATCAGCCTTCGGATTCACGGCCAGGTGTTGTCTCCCGTTCAGTGGGCAGGAGGTGGCTTTTATTTTGGAACGGGCGGATCTGGTGTTGGGGTTTCAACCGGATCAACAATTTACCAATTCAATGTTGGAGGAAGTGTGAATGTGAGAATAAAGTAATTTCAAATCAGCCCAATAGATTGTAATCCATCACTGATTGATTTTAGATAGCGCTCAATTATAGTTATTAATTACGGTGCAATATGAAAAAACTGCCTATAATAGTAGCATGTCTATTGTTTGGTTGTAGCAGTGTAAACATCAAGGGTGTTAATTCGGCCAGTGATTTTTCCCTTGCCAAATACACTACTTTTAATTTTTACGATGTAGATGTAAAAGGTGATGCACTTGGCCTAAATTATCAGTCTAATCTTGAGTTATTAAAAAATGCTATTGTTAAACAGATGGATTTAAAGGGGCTGAAACTGGATACGGATAATCCCGACTTGATGGTAAACATTGGTGTTGTGGTCTCGGAAGAAATACAGACCCGTGAAACAAATTTTGCTAACCCCGGTGACAGAATAGGTTACATGGGGCAGCGCAATTATAGCTGGCAAGCTGGTGAGGTTGAGGTAGGCAAATATCGTGAGGGAACCATTACGCTTGATTTGGTTGACAAGGCCTCCAATAAATTAGTGTGGCAGGGTTCAGCTGAGAGTGTTCTGCCAAACAAAGAGAAGAACGTTCCTGCGTTAATCGATAGCGGTATGGAACAATTATTTGCTAAGATTAAATAGCATGTGTTGATCACTATTGAAGTTAAAAAAAAAGCCCTGAAGATTCAGGGCCTTTTTTTTATAATCTATTTTTATCGAACGGTAAAGCCAAACCCTGCATTAAATGTGTTGTATTCTGACAAGGTGTAATCTCCATGAAGAGTGAATATCGCAAATTGGAGCCTGAGGCCACCTGTTAATCGCATGCCCGAAGTTGAGAAATCCAGATTTACCGGATCGGTAGCTTCTGGCACACCGTCATCATCCAGGTCATACGTTCCTTTCATAGCCAGTTTAGACGATGCCATGTCATAGCCAACACTTCCATACAAGGTAAGTACGGAAATTTTCTTTGAGATAAGCGCTTGTATAGTCGTTGAGCTAAATTCCATTTCAGCACGTTGATTTTGCCCGGCAGTTGCGTCAATACTTTTTTCAAATTCCATTTTTGTATAGCCAACAAAAACTGATAAATCGAACGGTAATGACTTTACGCCACCGATATATTGCTTCACATCGTGCATCACACCAATGCCCAAAAGATTAAATTTATAATCGGACAGTTTAACTGTAGGAGCGAACCTCATTCTTAGTTCGAAGCCTCTGGGTAAGCCAAGTCCCACTTGATACATGGGAACAGGTAATGCGTTGGCAATCTTTATAACGTTTTTTAAATCAAGACCGGGAGGACCTTTGATTGAATCATTACTACCAACTTTATAATATGGATTTTTATCTGGACCAAAAATAGTTGGTACGTTTGCACTTCCTGTAGGGCTTACTTTCTGGCCATCATAAGAAACTAATTTCACTTGTTCCAACTTGTTGTTATCCACCAAATAAAATTGATCATCACTGGGTACATACACGAGGGTTGCGCTTACAATCAAGTCAAAGCCCAATGATTTATGAACTTTTGCAGTATTGTACCAACCCTGGTTTAACCCATTTCCGACCCCATTCATAGCGGGAGTAATGTAGCCATTGAGCAAGTAACTGGCGTCTTTTAGCGATCCCTTCAATATCTCTTCCTGTGCATGACTTGTTTGATGTAAGCAGGGAAAACTTAGCAGAATAAGTGCAATAAATTTGTAAATTTTGTTCATAGGGTTGTGTCTAATGTCGAAAACTACACATCAATTCCATTTTAGCCAAATTCGTAAACTCATTATTTCCGTAAGCTAAAGGTTATCGCTTTTTTTGATTTAATAACAGATGGAGACGGATTAAAGAAAAAGCCTGATCAAGTCAGGCTTTTTGTATTTGACAACAGATTTTCTATTTGCTCTTTCGGATTTCGGCCCTGCCAATTACTATTCCTTTGTTAATGAATGAAGTGCCCATAACATTGATTTGAGGTTCGCCAAAGGCAGAGATTCGCACCTCGTCCGTGGCATTTACGGTCAATCTTCCTTCGCCATAAATTGTGGTTGAAACGGTAGAACTGGATAATGCCCGTGTGTCAATTTTATTCTCACCATATAACCTGTAGCGTTGATGGTCTGCTTTTCCTTCTTTTATTTTTATCTTATTCTCACCATACACAACCGCTTTAAATTTTTGTGCTGTTAAAGATTCAAGGGTTATTTCGGCCGCACCATATACTTTAAGTTTAAACTTTTCTGAATCAATGATGCTCAGGCACGTTACTTCCTGCTCGCCCCGAACCTCCAATCCTGAAAGTTCCGTATAGGTAACGTAGGCAGTTACTTCAGCATCGCGATAAATGCTCATCTTCGAATGATATTCATCACTACGCTCTTGTTTTTCAACAATGCGTGCGTCATCTAAATAGAGGTGAAGTTTATTATTAATTACTTCCGCATTGATTTTTCCGGGTTCGATGTGCGAGCTTTTAATTCGTATTGATTCCCGGTCGCCTTTTTCTAAAATCAAATTGATTTTAGGGGATACTATTATTTTGTCGAACCGGCCAAGCTCTTTTTCAAATTCCTGGGCAAAGGAAAAGTTGGCACTTAACGTAAGAGAGGCCAAAATCAGGGTATATGCTATTTTTTTCATAATTCTGCGTTTTTTGATAATTAAGACAACCAACCTAAGTTAAACCCCTACTCACTCCTTAAACTTTCTGTTGGGTTGGCTAATGCGGCTTTCACCGACTGGTAAGCAACTGTTATAAGTGCAATGAGCAATATACCTGTTGCGGTCAAAGCAAATGTCCACACGCTGATTTCAGTATGGAAAGCATAGCCGGATAAGTAACCCGAGCCAAGATACCAGGCAACCGGTATCCCGATGAACAGCCCGATGGCTACCAGTTTTGTAAAATCACTGCACAGCATCACGATGAGATTGCTCACAGAAGCGCCCATCACTTTCCGGATGCCTAATTCTTTTGTTCTTCTTTCTGCGGTGAAAGAAGCAAGGCCAAACAATCCCAAACAGGAAATAAGCACGGCAACAACAGTGAAGCTCAAAGACAGCTTGCCGATGACGGCCTCTGTCCGGTACTCCCTGTCAAAAATCTCATCAAGAAACGAATATTCAAACGGATGATCGGGGCTGTATTTTTTGAACGTTCTCTCTATCGCAGCAAGCGTTTCATGTACCGGTGTTTTCCCGTCTACTTTGATAAAATAGTGCCATCCGAAATTAGCTGAATTGTAAAGAAAAATGAGGGGTTCAATGCCTTCACGTAAGTTATCATTATGGAAATCATTGGTCAGGCCGATGATCTTTCCTTTCCCGTTCCACATTTCTAAATCAGTGCCGATTACATTCTCCGAAGTAAGCCCCATCACCTCCATTGCCTTTTTGTTGATGATATAATTAGAAGCATCTGAGTTGCTCATATCCGAAAAATTTCTGCCGGAAAGCAGTTTAATATTCATGGTCGGGATAAAGCCCTCATCACAACGGAATATCTTAAAAGTAACAGAAGAATTTTCAGGCTTGGCCGGCCACACCGGGTCGGTGGTGGTGATGGGGATAGTAAAAACATTGTTTCCGCCAAAGCCAATGTTTTTAACGGACGGAAATTGAAGCAACTCGTTTTTGAATGCGGAATAGTTTTTACCAATATCCTCATTCCGGTCGATTACGATTATGTTCTCCTTTTCAAAGCCCAGGTTTTTGTTGCTGACAAAAGTGATCTGCTTATAGATGATGATGCTTCCTGCAATCAACACAATGGACGTGGCAAACTGAACAACAACCAATGCGCTGCGAAGACCGTTGCCTGAAAGCGATGTTTGCGCATTACCTTTCAGCGCAACAAGCGGCTTGAATGAAGAAAGAAAAAACGCGGGGTAGCTTCCGGCAAGCAATCCGCAAGTTAAGGTTATAGCTAATGTACCGGCAACGAATAAAGGATTGGTAAAATCAAGCTGTATAAATTTATCCGTTACTTCATTGAAGAATGGCAGGAAAAGCTGCACTACCACTAAAGCAAACAGCAGGGCAATGAACGACAACAATACCGATTCGGAAATAAACTGTGCACAATTCTCGCAGTTCTTTTTAATCAGTGTGGCCAGCTTTGCATTGGCATTTTCCAACGAAGCGCCCGGCTTCAGGGTAAGTATGGTACGTGTGCCCCCGCTTCTCCAATGCTGCGTCCACGGGTTTTCTTTTATATAGAGATCGAACGGTAAAACGAAATCAAACTGAAGGGTGGAATTTTTCGGGACATCCGCAAACACACCGGTTACCATGAGTTCGTGCGATTGACTTACCTGTAATGATTTCCCGATAGGATCGGCATCACCAAAAAATTTCTCCGCAAGCTTTTCCGAAATAGCAATGGATGTAATGTCGGGTAATGGGTTATTGTTGTCACCTTTCACCAACGGAAAGCTGAGTATTGAAAACAGGGACGGGTCGGCATAAACTCCCTGTTCATTAAAGGAGCTTACATCGTGTTTGATCAAAGCTTCTGTATCCATGCCAAGCTGTGCGATCATATCCACTTCAGGAACTTCCGTTTGTATCGCCTCTTTCAACAGGGCGGAAGTAGCCCCATGTGTTGCAATCCTGCCATCCGGGTAGGCGTGGTTGATCATTACCCTGTAAATGTTGTTTGTATTTGCATGAAACTTGTCGAAAGACATTTCATCCATCACCCACAAAAAAATAAAGACACCTGTGGCCAACCCGACCGTAAGGCCGAAGATGTTGATGACTGAATAACCCCTGTGACGTATTAAATGGCGAAGGGTAACCGTGATGTAATTTCTAAACATATCCTTTAGGTTTATTTCTTTTATAAACAACGTGTAATACGAACGTCAAATAGTTTTTTTTTACCATTAGCATTAATCATCATCAATCCCGAAGGGATGTTATGATTATAGAAAAGGAATGATTATACAACCTAAACCCCGAAGGGGTGATATAATAATCATTCGATCCATTCAAATAAATATTTTTCATCGTGCTCTATTTCAAATTTTTGGAGAAACTCTATGTATTCCTCCCTGAATGTTTTCTTCTTGTGGTGTTCTTCCTGATTTAAGATATATTGGTA
>CAZNRJ010000301.1:0-260 GCA_964574945.1 uncultured Ohtaekwangia sp.
GTGAAAAAACAAATGCGCCAATGGAGCTTGCGCATTACCGAATATGCCGAGCGATTATTGAAAGGTCTGGATGAAATTGATTTCAGCGATTCGATGAAAGACATCCAGCGTAACTGGATTGGCAAGAGTGTGGGGGCGAGAATTGATTTTAAAATAAAGCCCGACCTCACCCCTAACCCCTCTCCAGAGGAGAGGGGAACAGGCTCGGATAATAGTGGAACAGCCACAGTACAGAATAAAATTCGAAGCTCAGGGGATGA
>CAZNRJ010000301.1:270-5270 GCA_964574945.1 uncultured Ohtaekwangia sp.
ACCGATTCTAAAACGTGGCAAACAGCCAAAGAAAACGCTCGCGAAAACCGAAAGAACCCAACCGAAGCAGAGGAAATATTTTGGGAGGCGGTAAGAAATAGTAGTCTTGGGTTCAAGTTTCGAAGGCAGCATGCCATTAGCAGGTTTATTGTTGATTTCGTTTGCATCGAAAAAAAATTAGTTGTTGAAATTGATGGGGCAATCCATGAAAATCAAAAACCAGAAGATGAAGAGAGAACCGCTATCTTAAACGATGAGGGGTTTAAAGTTATTCGCTTTACAAATGAAGAAGTCTTAAACAATCTTCCAAAGGCTCTACAAAAACTTAAATCGGAGCTCACCTCCCCCTCTCCTCTGGAGAGGGGGTCGGGGGGTGAGGTCAGTAAAGATTCTCAATCAGCGTGGCCTAAGGGTGAGGCGCAAAGCAAAGTTTCAGGTGAGGTCCTAACCGTCTTCACCACCCGCCCCGACACCATCTTCGGAGTTGACTTTATGGTCATAGCGCCCGAACATGAGTTGGTAAAAAAAATTACCACCACAGAGCAGCAACCCGACATTGATGCCTACCTAAAGTATGTGGAAAGCAGAAGTGAAGTTGAGCGCATGGCCGAAGTAAAAAAAATAACCGGTGCTTTTACCGGGGCCTATGCCATCAATCCGTTCAACGGCCGGGAGATTCCAATCTGGATAAGTGAATACGTATTGGCTGGTTACGGAACCGGAGCCATCATGGCCGTGCCGTGTGGCGATGAGCGCGATCATAAATTTGCCAAACATTTCAACTTGCCGATCACGAATATTATCGGTTCGCATTACAATGGTGAAGAAGCTAATCCCACCAAAGATGCCATCTTGGAAAATTCTGATTTCCTGAACGGCATGGTGATGCACAAAGCCATTGATGTGGTAGCTACCAGGCTTGAAGAAATGGGCATCGGCAAGCGACAGGTGAATTACAAAATGCGCGATGCAGGCTGGAGCCGTCAGCGCTATTGGGGCGAACCTTTCCCCGTAGTATTCAAAGACGATGTACCGTACGCGATGAAGGAAAGCGAGTTGCCGTTGGAGTTGCCACCATCCAATAACTTTAAACCTTCCGGCAATGGCGAAGGCCCGTTGGCTAACTTAACTGATTGGATCAACTTTCCTGCCCGACAGTCAGGCGGGGCTCCAAACGCAAAGCGCGACAGCAACACCATGCCTACGCATGCAGGTGCAGCATGGTATTTCTTGCGCTACATGGATCCTCACAATCCAAACGCTTTCGCAGACAAGAAAGCATTGGACTACTGGAACCAGGTGGATGTTTACATTGGCGGATCGGAACATGCCGTTGCGCATTTGTTGTACTCACGCCTGTGGACAAAAGTACTGCACGACTTAGGCTATCTGAATTTTGATGAGCCGTTTAAGAAGTTGATCAACCAGGGAAAGATTACGGGTGATTCGAGATTTGTATATCGCGTAAAGGGAACACAAAAATTTGTTTCAAGCGGATTGAAGAATCAGTATGAAACCGATGAACTACACGTTGACATCAACATTGTAAATGGACTTGAGTTAGATACTGATGCTTTTAAAAAATGGAAGCCCGATTTTGCCAACGCAGAATTTATTCTGGAAGATGGCGAAGGCAATCCCCTCCCCTCCGGGGAGGGTAAGGGTGGGGTTTACATCTGCGGAAGCGCGATTGAGAAAATGAGCAAGTCGTATTTCAATGTGGTTAACCCGGATGAAATCATAAACAACTACGGAGCCGACACCCTTCGCATGTACGAAATGTTCCTCGGCCCACTGGAGCAATCCAAACCGTGGAGCACACAAGGCATTGATGGCGTATTTAAGTTCTTAAGACGCTTCTGGAATCTTTTCCACGATAGTACTGGTAAGTTCAAAATTACCGATACAGAACCCACACGCGAGGAATTAAAAGTACTTCACAAAACACTTAAGAAAGTTGAGCAGGACATTGAAAACTTCTCGTTCAATACTTCGGTGAGTGAATTTATGATTTGCGCCAACGAGTTATCATCACTCAAATGTAATAAGCGGAGCATTCTGGAGCCACTGGTAATTGCCCTCTCGCCTTTTGCTCCGCACATTGCCGAAGAACTTTGGTCGTTACTCGGCCATGCTGATACTATTCTCAATGCCTCATTCCCGAAATACGATGAGCAATACCTGGTTGAAAGTTCGTTCAGCTACCCGATCTCCATCAACGGAAAAGTACGGGCTCAAATGGAGTTTGCGCTTGATGTTTCCAAAGAAGAAATCGAAAAATCGGTGCTTGCTTCGGAGGTCGTGCAAAAATGGACCGAAGGCAAACCTCCAAAAAAAGTAATTGTGGTGATTGGTAAAATTGTGAATGTGGTGTTGTGACCTGACCAACTTTAACAAAAGTCAAAATCCAACGGGAAAACCGTTGGATTTTTTGTTATTTGAGGTTGCAATTTCAAAAGACCTATCCATAACTAACCCTGACTTCATCTATGCAATTGATCATCCAAAACCTGAATAAAACCTACTCCAACGGAGTGCAGGCGCTCAAAGATGTAAACCTTACCATCAACCAGGGCATGTTTGGATTGCTGGGACCAAACGGTGCCGGCAAGTCATCGCTCATGCGCACGATTGCAACGTTGCAGGAAGCCGACAGCGGTTCGATCCAATTGGGCGATCTTGATGTACTGGTTCAAAAAGAAGAAGTGCGTAAGATTCTTGGCTACTTGCCCCAGGAGTTTGGCGTGTATCCAAAAATAGATGCGGTTACATTGCTCGATCACCTTGCCGTGCTGAAAGGGATTCGGAATAAAAGTGAGCGCAAAGGATTGGTAGAAGCGTTGCTTAACAAGACTAATCTTTGGCAAGCCCGCAATAAAAATCTTGGCGGCTATTCAGGGGGCATGAAACAACGGTTTGGAATCGCGCAAGCGCTCATTGCAAATCCTAAATTGATTATTGTAGATGAACCAACGGCCGGACTTGATCCTGCAGAACGCAATCGTTTTTTGAATTTGCTTTCGGAGATTGGAGAAAATACCGTTGTGATTCTTTCCACGCATATTGTGGATGACGTGAAAGAGCTCTGCACGGACATGGCGATCATCAATAAGGGACAGGTACTTTACAAAGGCAGCCCGATAGATGCCATAGCAGAAGTGGAAGGCAAAGTGTGGAAAAAACGGATTGCCAAAACAGAATTGGAAGAGTACCGTAAGTCGTTTAATATTATTTCAGAACGACTAATCGCGGGCCGGCCTGAAATTACGGTGTTAAATGAAGGTCAACCGGATAGTTCCTTTGAGCAAACTCAAGCCGATCTTGAAGATGTGTACTTCACCCACATCTTTGGCAATTCCCGGAAAGAAGAAGTAGCCTAATAACCCAGTATCAAGTAACCAGCATCCAACGATCATTATGTTTAAAGATATTTTTCTATTTGAATTAAAATACCGGAGGGCCCGCGCTGCCAACTACATCTACTTTGGTATCATGTTCCTGCTCTGCATACTCGCAGTAACAACCGATGTAGTACAGATTGGTGGTGCCGTTGGGCAGGTAAAAGAGAATGCCCCGATTGTAATCGGTCAAATGGTTGTGATCATGGGCGTATTTATGTCATTGATCTCCTCGGCCATTATGGGAGTAGCCGTGCTTAGGGATTTTGAACACAACACCGAAGCAATTTTATTCAGCACGCCCATTAAAAAATTCTCGTATTTGATGGGTCGCTTTTGGGGTTCGTTTGTAGTGCTCATATTAGTTGCTGCCAGCATTCCCATTGCGTTTATGATTGGCGATGTATGGCCAACGCGCGAAGCAGACCGGTTGCTTCCGTTCAACTTGATAACCTACTGGACACCTTTTTTTATTTTCATTGTTCCCAACATGTTTTTTACGGGCGCTATCTTTTTTGCCAGTGGCGCGCTGAGTAGAAAATCAATTGTTATTTACACACAGGGAATATTACTGCTTGTACTTTATCTCGCCAGTCAGTCCATGCTGCGCGACCTGGAGCAAAAAGAAATTGCAGCCATGCTCGATCCGTTTGGTGTGCGGGCTTTCAGTTTTTATACGCAATACTGGACACCGGGCGAAAGAAATACCCTTCAGATTCCCTTAGATGGTTACATCATTTACAATCGTTTAATCTGGATGGGTGTAGGTGTGCTCGTCTTGATTGCAACTCACATCTTTTTCAGTTTTAATGTAGTCCGCAATTCAATTTTTAGATCGAAGGCTTTAAAGGATGAACGATTGCTGATCAAACCTGAGGAAACAAAGATTCCTGTCGCTCACCAATACGGTGGCTTATCAACATCCGTTGGACAGTTGCTGAAGCTTACGGGTTTCTATTTCAAAATGGTTTTCAAAGAAGTGCCTTTCCTCGCGATTGTGATTGCGGGCATGTTGTTAATGTTTCTCAATGCCATGAACATGAATGAGCTGTATGGCACAAGCTCCTACCCCACTACATATTCTGTGCTGGGTCTTTTATCAGGGTTCAATTTATTCTTTGTGATCATTGCTGTGCTCTATTCAGGCGAATTGGTTTGGAAAGAACGGGCTGTCAACCTTAACCTGATCATTGACGCTATGCCCATGCCCGATTTCATCAACCTGATTTCAAAATTCCTCGGGCTTCTGTTGGTGTACATCGTATTGCTCTTCGGTCTTATTGTTTGCGGAGTTATCATTCAAGCCATGTATGGTTACTATAAGTTTGAGTTAGGGGTTTATTTCAGTTCGCTTTATTCTGAAACCCTTGCCTTCCTGGTGCTCTACACGTTGCTATCCATGTTTATACAAGTAATGGTCAACAACAAATTTTTGGGATTTGCCGTGGCCATAGCATTTTTCATCCTTGTCGGGTTTTTAGGTCAGATGGGTTTGGAACATCCGCTCTTTCAGTTTGGAAGCGGAAGTTTGGGAACCTATTCAGATATGAATGTGTATGGTCACTTTGTTACTCCGTTCACCTGGTTGCAGATTTATTGGGC
>CAZNRJ010000302.1:0-5249 GCA_964574945.1 uncultured Ohtaekwangia sp.
GTAAAATTTTAACAAATATTACCTTAAGTTAACAACTATGGTCGGGCGACTAACAAGAACAAGGGGATGCCGATGGTAATACATGAGATTTATACAACCGGTTAAATAGAAAGCCCACATGGGCATAAACTTAGAATAGGACCTATGAGGTTTTCAAAACCTCATAGGTCTAAATTAAAAAACTTACACCATGAAAAACCTCAATTATATTTTTCCTTTTTTTATTGTTGAACGTTTAAAAACTTCGGTTTCGTTCTATGTTGATAAACTTGGGTTTGAAACCCGGTATATGGGTCCGGACGAAAACCCTTACTGGGCCATTGTTGGCCGCGACAATATTTCTATTATGCTCAAGGAGATTGCCCCTGGTATCAAACTATCCCTAATCATACGCGGCACGAATGGGCGCCCTGGGATGCCTATATTTCGGCTGCTGACCCCGATACATTATTTGAGGAATATCGTTCAAACGGTGTAGCATTTAACAAACCAGTTCACGACAATAGCGATAACATAAGAGGTTTTGAAATTAAGGATGCTGATGGTTATGTGTTATTTTTCGGACATCCCAATGTATAGTGACGTTGTCGCGCCCTGAAACACTGGAAGGTTTTTATTTTGATTGATCAATGTTGCACGGCCGGCAACACTAAACCCCCGAAGATAACCTTCTCTGGAAAATCGGTTTTAAAATAGTTCGGTCTAATAAGACTAATGCTAAGGCGAGATTCAAAATCAAGACTCCATTCACTAAAAATTTTCCATTTAATGGAATACTTATTGAAGGTACTTTTAACCAATCCGTTTTTACCGGTGAATCTAACACGAGCGGGGCAGCAGGTGTATCAAAGACCCCTGCGGATAATAACGCCAGCGCAATTCCGGATGCAATGATTGAACCCAGCAAAAGCAATAAACCTTTTCGTGGCGTGAATAAGGACACCACCGGTTTTGCATCGAGGCCGCTCATTACCTTTTGGGTAAAGTTTTTGGAAGGAGTTTCCAATCGTGCTTTTTGAACAAGAACAGATTGCACCATACGAAATTCTTCCAATCGCGCGCTCAACATTTCTGAGTTTTGAATTTCAGCTTCAAGTGTTTGCTTGGTTTGAGCATCCAGCTCGCCATCCAGGTAGCGAAGTAATTGCTCTTCTTTTTCTATTGTTACCTTCTTCATATCTCTATAAAGTTAATGCTTCTTCTTTTAATAATTTCTTTAATTCATCCGCCAGCCTGAGCCGTGCCCGGTGAATGCGTACTTTCAGTGTATTCATGTTCTGCCCCATCGTTTCGGCCACTTCCTCCAGCGAAAACTCTTTAATATAAAAAAGCTGAATGGCCAGCCGGTCGGCTTCATTTAAACTTTCCATCGCTTTGTTAACATAATGCTGCTTGTCATCCCGTTCTATTTGCTTGTCGGCTTTATCAGAATACTCCACAATCGTGTTTTCAATACTTTGAAAGACAGGTTTGCTCTTGCGCTTATAGCTAATGGCTGTATTAAACACAATGCGATACAGCCAGGTACTAAACCTGGCGGTGCGGTTAAAGCTTTTCAAATATAGGAATGCTTTAATAAAGGCATCCTGAGCAGCTTCTTCGGCCTCGGGTCGGTTTCCCAAAATCTTAAACGCAATTGTAAAGGCATAGCTTTTATAGCCATCCACCAAAATGCTGTACTGTTGCCGGTCTCCCGCCAAAATTTTATCAATCAGCGAATATTCCTCCTGTTGGGTGATCACGGCTCTTGGACGCAGGTTTTGATGAGTAAGTTACAGATACTAATTAATATTAGTGATTAGGTGTCTGACCGCTTTGAGCGGTCCTGACACCTATACCCGGTAAGAAATTTTTCATTATCCTGTAACCGGATCAAATTGACCAGCGTCATAGAGGCAACATTTAAATAATAGTTTATGGAAGAACAAGTTATAATCCCGGTGTTAGGCATCATGTTGCCAATCATTATCACGTTAGGCGCATTTGTTATGGTTGTATACATACGCAAATTCGAGAACATTGAACGTATGTCAATCATAGACAAAGGGTTGAGTCCTGATCTTTTCAAACGCGAACGGTTTACATCAGGAGCGTTGCGTGCCTCACTATTGTTGACAGGTGCAGGTGTTGGCCTCCTGATGGGCTATTGGTTGGACAGGATGTTTGACATGGAAGAAGTTGCGTATTTCTCAATGATCCTGATTTTTGGTGGCCTGGGGCTTGGTCTCTCTTACATTATTGAAGAGAAAAAAGCGAAAGAAGAGAAGCGATAAGATTAATTGACAATTTTCAATTTTTTAGCAATATCGATTTAGCTTTCAATTATTCTAATAAAAGAGCGGAAATTAATAACCACAATAATTGTCAACTGACCATTGTCAATTGACAATTATCAAAATACCCAGGCAATCAATGTTTTGGTGGCTAAGTAAATTACCAGTACCGAAACAAGATTCATTACAATACCTGCTCGCATCATATCCTTTATTTTCATGTGCCCGCTGGAAAATACAATAGCGTTGGGCGGGGTGGACACCGGAAACATAAAAGCCATGCTTGCACCCAACGTAACGGGCAGCCCTAATAAAATGGGATCCATTTCCAGGTTGGTAGCAATGCCAAAAACAACCGGTATAAAAATTTGAACCAACGCCACATTGCTCATAAGTTCGGTAATAAAGACAGAAGCTGTAATTAATCCCAGCAATAGCCAGTTCGCTGAATTGCTTTGCTCAGCAATGCGGGCTCCAACCGCCTGGATAACCCCGGCATTCGATAGCCCTTGCGCCAGGCACAAGCCCCCGCCAAACAGGATTAAAATTCCCCACGCAAGTTTTTCGGTGTCGCGCCAATGCAGCAGGAACGTAAATTTTTTTAAACTGCTTGGAACAATAAACATTAATGATCCGCCCGCCATGGCAATGTTGGTATCGTTGAGCATTTCGGAACCTATCAATAAATTGATGGGTTGTTGAAAAATCCAGCAAGATGAAGTGATCCCAAAAATAACCATCACTAATTTTTCTTCTTTGCGGATGGGCCCCAGCTCGGTTAGCTTATTTTTAATCAAGGCATCCGCTCCGTAAATTTTTTTGAGATTGTTTGGAAACACAAAGCGGGTAATAACAAGGTGGCAAGCGGTTAAGAGCACAATGCTAATGGGCAATCCAATGAGCATCCATTTTCCAAACTGTATTTTTTGACCATAAAACTGATCAAGCAACCCGGCAAAAACAACATTGGGTGGCGTGCCGATGAGTGTTCCTATTCCACCGATATTTGCGGCATACGCGATCACCAGCATTAATCCAATTGCAAAATTTCGTTCGCCAATTGTTACTTCTTCAGGATTATTTTCTCTCTCGGTGCTCAGCAAGCTGATGACAGAAACAGCAATGGGAAGCATCATCATGGCAGTGGCTGTGTTGCTTATCCACATACTAATGAAGCCTGTGGCAATCAGGAAGCCGAGTATAATACCATTCCCGGAAGTTCCTGTAATACGAATGAGGTTAAGTGCAATGCGTTCATGCAGCCGGTGTTTTTCTAACCCGATGGCAATCATAAACCCGCCCATGAAAAGAAAAATGATGGGGTTGGCATACGGAGCAGCGGCCTCACTCATTTTCATAACCCCTAACAGCGGGAAAACTATTAATGGTAATAGCGCTGTGATAGGAATGGGTACAGCTTCTGTAATCCACCACACAATCATCCAAAGCGCAACGGCAAGGACTTTATTAGCTCCCGGTGAAATGAAACCAGGATCAACAAGAAAGAGTACTAAGAAAAAGGAGAGTGGCCCTGCCACAAAACCAATTTGTTTTATCCGTGTTGCACTTAAACTTTCTTTCATGGTTTAGAATAACAGTTTCTAAAGTAGAGATTCACAGAGGGTATTACAATGAATGTTTTACTTAAAACAGAAAAAGCGAGATGAATGGTCTCGCTTTTTTAATATAAAATCTGTTTGAGTTTTATCCCTGACCGCCCTCGGCAGGGGCTTTTGGGTTGGCCGGCTTTACTACAATGGTGCGGCCATCCAATTCAGTTTCATTTAACGTGGCAATTGCTTGTTGCGCCTCCGCATCATTGGGCATTTCAACAAAACCAAATCCCTTTGAGCGGCCGGTGTCCCGGTCCTTTACAATTTTTGCGGAAGACACTTGACCAAATTTAGCAAACGCAGCTTCCAGTTCTTCAGAGCGGGTTTTAAAGTTCAATCGGGCTACAAAAATGTTCATGATATTCTCAAATAATTAAAGGTAAACTTCATTTTAAATGGATTAGAGCCTGTTTTGGCAATTCATCCATGACCAAAATAGAAATTAATAACTTATTTATCAAACCTTAATGAGCTGTGCAGCTCAATGATTTAGCATTTCGCGTGCGTTTTCAAGCGCTAATGCGGAAGGTTTGGCGCCACCGATCATTTGGGCAATTTCCGTACCCGGTCTGCCTCCTTCAATTTTTTCATGGACGTGATGGTGCGATCGGCAGAATTGTCTTTGTAAACGAAGAAATGCGCATCTGCTTTTGCCGCAATTTGGGGTAAATGGCTGATGCTGATGATTTGATGCCGTTGTGCCATTTCTTTCATCCTGTCGCCTAAGCGAATGGCAATTTCACCCGACACGCCACTATCAATTTCGTCAAGAATGAGAGTTGGTAATGCGGCTTTTTCGGCCATCACATATTTAATACTAAACATCACGCGCGAAAATTCGCCACCGGAAGCAACCTGGACTAAAGGCCGTGGCGCCATTCCTTTGTTGGCGCTGAAAAGGATTTCTACGGAATCTGTACCTTTTGCACCGGGTGCGATGGATGTATGTTCAATATCAAGCTGCGCATTGGGGATGCCTAACTCTTTAAGCAGTTGAGTGAGTTGTTTGGTAAGAGGGGCAAAAGTTTTTTGCCGTGACTTACTTAGCGTGTTTGCTGCCTGTGTTAGTTCTTTTTCTGCTTTCGCGAAATTCTCTTTTGCTTGCTTAAGCAGATCGTCAAGATTATTTGTTTTGTCGGCTTTTATCTGAAGTTCTTCCCGCAATGCAATGAGCTGATCGACATTTTGCAGCCGATGCTTTTGTTGTAGCTGATAAATTAATCCTACCCGGTCTTTAATCTCTTCGGCCCATTGCGGATCGAATTCAATTTTCCCTTCAGCGTTTTCTATTTCTTCCAAAATATCGGCAAGCTCAATACGCGTGCTTTCAATACGTTGTAACAATTGCGAATACTCTGTTGAA
>CAZNRJ010000303.1:0-4740 GCA_964574945.1 uncultured Ohtaekwangia sp.
CAACTCCATTGTTGCAGCCATGGCCGGCTTTCTGTTTGGCTTCGACACGGTTGTGATTTCCGGAGCCAACTTGCCTATCAAAGAACTTTGGAATACTTCGCCCTGGTTTCATGGCCTCTTTATTATGTCGATGGCGCTTTGGGGAACGGTGCTGGGCGCCTTGTTTGGGGGCGCACCGACCGAAAAATATGGAAGAAAAAAAGTGCTCTTTTGGATTGGTGTTTTATACACAGTAAGCGCCTTAGGCTCAGCATTCGCAATTGATCCGTATTCGTTTTCCTTTTTTAGATTTATTGGCGGTGTGGGTGTAGGTGTATCATCCGTGGTAGCCCCAACTTATATCGCTGAGATATCGACTTCTTCTATTCGCGGCAGGTTAGTTGCACTTTATCAATTCAATATTGTTTTTGGAATCCTGATTGCATTTTTATCGAATTATTTTCTGGTGGGATTTGATGGGGCCAACGACTGGCGTTGGATGCTGGGAGTGGAGGCCCTGCCCGCACTAATTTATACACTCATGGTGTTGCGCGTTCCTGAAAGTCCGCGCTGGTTAATTTCACGAAGAAATGATTTCGCTGCAGCCAAAAAAATATTAATTGATTTAGGGGTGCCCAATCCAAAAGAAGAAATCCAAACCATTATTGATGTTAATAAAAATGATGCAAAAAATGATGGCGAGCCTTTCTTCAGCCGCAGGTTGCAAAAGCCCATTATGCTGGCATTTTTCATTGCATTCTTTAACCAGATTTCGGGCATTAATTTCATTTTATACTACTCGCCCGAAATTTTAGAACGGGCAGGGCTGGCGGCTAAAGAATCCCTGTTTAACTCCATCGCGGTTGGTGGTATTAACCTCATTTTCACATTCGTTGGCTTATACCTGATTGATCGCATGGGAAGAAAGCAATTGCTTATTATCGGCTCATTCGGGTATATCCTTAGTCTTTCAATGGTTTCTTATGCATTTTATTTTTCGGCCAGTCCTGTTTTCCTAATGTTTTTCCTGCTATTGTTTATTGCAGCACATGCCGTAGGACAAGGCGCTGTTATCTGGGTGTTCATTTCAGAAATATTTCCAAATAAATCGCGCGCGTTGGGCCAGTCCTTTGGCGCAAGTGTACATTGGGTTTTTGCCGCATTGATTACACTGCTAACCCCTGTCTTTTTAGATAAAGACAAAGGAATTCTGCGGGATGACCCCTGGATCATCTTCGCATTTTTTGCAGGGATGATGGTGCTTCAATTGGTTTGGGTGCTCACTAAGTTCCCCGAAACAAAGGGTGCATCGCTGGAAGAAATACAGAAACAATTAGGAATCAATTGATCATGCTAAGAATAGTAACAATCCTTTTTTTATTTTTATCAACAACGGTACACGCCCAATCCCGTGAGGAAGAGGTTTTGAAAATTATGAATGATGTCCGGACTGATCCTCAGGATTTTATCAAAACATACCTCACCCCCTACCTTAAAGAAAATAATCTTACCAATAACCGGTACGCAAAATCCCTGGTCTCCGATCTTAAGAAAACCAAAAAGATGGGATCGCTTAAAATGTCTGTACCACTAAGCGAGGTTGCTAAAATGCATGCGTTGGACATGGGCAGGTTGGGCGAAGTTGGCCATTCCAGTTCGGATGGAACCTCGTTTGCCGAGCGTGTTCGTAATAAAGCCAAGGCCGGGGGTATGATTGCCGAGAATTGTGATTACGGGCATGAGACCGCCCTGGATATAGTAATGGCATTGCTGATTGATGATGGCATAGAATCCTTAGGGCACCGGAAAAATATTCTCGAACCTAAATTTCAATGGGTGGGCATTGCCATTGAAGATCATAAGACGTACCGTGTTAACACTGTGATGGATTTTGCGGAAAAATTCTAACGGTCTTTCGTCCGGTAAACGAATTTCAATCCCGACCAAACTTCATCTACCGCACACACTTTAACATCCACCAGTCCATTCGCTAACCCAAAATCCCGAATTTTATTCTCATCGAGATCAGTTTCAATCTTTGATGATTTTTTCGGCCAGGAAATCCAAAGCATCCCGTCTTTCTTCAGCAATTTTTTCAGCCTCATGAATTGGGATTCATACACTTTCATACTCAAAACAAACATGTGAACAAAGTCAAGATCATTTGCACGAGGTTGTTTAACAACTACAACGTCCTCCGGCAACGGACTTATCCAATCCCAATATGAAGGCGGTTCATCTTTAACAAGGATTCGGGCCGCAGGTTTTATCCCAAGCTTTTTCAACAACGGTGTTTGTGAGTATCCGGCCATAAAAAAATCCCGATCGGGTAGATCGGGATCGTTTAGTTAATTATCGGGAATTAATTGTTTCCCATTTTTTCCATTTCCTTATCAAAGGTTTCTTTGAACTTCTCATAATCATAATCGATTTTAAGACGCTCATCTTTTGAAAGGCGTTCGTTATATTTTGATACTAATTCATCGGCAGAAAGCTCAATCGCTACATACGTTTTGTAAGTGCCGTTATCAGTCTTTACAAGCTTCTCGCAAAGCGTACGGATACCGGAAAGCGTTTGATCTACAACCTCGCGGTTCAGGCTCTCAAAACGTTCTTCAACTTCTTCCTTGTTGTTCATTTCACGGGAATTCACATAGTTATCAGTAACTGTTTTTACAGTCGTGTTGATAGCCTGGGCGAGCTCGTTACGTGCGTTGGTAAGTGCTTTCTTTTTAGAAGTTACCTGGTCCTGGCTTTCGCCAATAGAATTTGCACGGAACGCTTTTGCCGTGGTGAAATAATCAGAACCTGAACAAGGAACGATAACTTCTTTTTCGCCAGCAGGAATTTTCTCCTTGCCCTTACAGCCTGCGAGGATGGCAACTGCAACCAGCGCTAACAGGGAAACATAATTTAACTTTTTCATATCAATTTGGAATTTGGTTATGCAATTTACGATAATGCAATTAACAGGCCACTCTCTGAATCATAGAATTTACGAAGATATAAATAGTGCCTAAAATGAGCCAAAACCCTCATAATTACTGCAAAATCGCGTTTAATAATTCAGGGAGTTTTTCCTTATCTAAAATTTCTACCGATTTATTATACGCCTCCTGGCTGGATCGCTCAAAGTCTAAGCTAAACCCTTTAATGCGATCTAACGTGGTGGCATATATCTCTTTATTATCACTTGCTGTTGAAACACGGATCAGGGCAGTAACATAAGTAATGTAAATGCTGCCCGACACAGCTCCCTTTTCGGAATTAGCGTTCACATCCAGCGAAAGCTCAGCCTTACTCCGGTCGTCTGTAAACTCAAAACCTGATGTGGCCAGAAAGTTTTTAATCCGGTTTGTCAATTGCTGATTTGATTTATCAACCCCCAGACTTTTTTCGCTGGAAGTGAGGTAAACCAAAGGCCTGTGAACTTTCATCAATACAGTCGCTTTTGGAACTACCATCTTTCCGGCTATTAGCGAGTAGATATCGGCACCACCATTCCCTGCAAAACTCAGCATGTCTACTTTTACGGCCACAGTTTGCTCTAAATCGCGTGAGCTGATTTTAGTAAGCAGGATTTTAGCCTGGCCCGTTCCATCTGTTTTATACGTTGGATGCACATCGCCCGCTCCTTTTTCAAACGCTGCCGCTAACGGTAATTCACCAATTGACTTGCGTGAACTTTTATCAACCGCTTTCGCTAAAACAGTCATGTTGTTTTGCGCCACCCTTCTGTTCAATACAATCTCGTTCGGATTTACAGACAACTCTATTTTATCCAGGATCAATTGCATGCTGGCAATAATCTCGTTTGTTAACAGGATTTCTTTACCCTCAAACTCGATACGGATTGGATCGGCCAGGTATTTTTCAATCGCCCTAAAACCCTGATAGTAAAATCCTAATGACAAAACCGGGTCTCCGTTGCGTTCGGCACTCTTGGCCTTCGTGAAAAAATCTAACCCCAACGAAACAGCATCGCGTTTTTGCTGATCCTTAATATCCTTATAGCGCTGCTTTGAAAGTCGGTAATACACCCAATAATTTTGTGCGTCTTCCCATGTATCCACCTGCTCATACTCCTGGATTTCATCAGCAACCGTAGTTTGAATTATCTGTTCATACCTTTCCTGAAATTCTTTATTCGCATCAATCTGGCTGAGCACCGAAGTAGATGAAATATTTACTTTTATTTCAGACACAAGGTCCTCCAAAGCGCTGTTCTTGGCAGACTGAACATAGTTATTTGTACCGGCCTTGGCACTATGGCCAATGCCAATGTAATAGCTGGACTGCACCGGCTTGGCGGATAGCCACTCGGGCTTTGGATTTTGTAAATTCGACTTAAGCGAGGAATTTGTAACGGAAGGGCTGCAAGCCCCTAAAATTAAAGCAACAAAAAATAGTCTTTTCACAGAATTAAAGCTACTTGGTTTCGTTGCTACGAATATACCATATCCATGCCAATTCAAGGATTTAAAATATACCTAAAATGAAAACGAGGCGCAGGAAATCTAACTTTAGAACAAATTTTCTATCTTTAATATCAAAATCAGAGGTTATGAAAAAGCTTATTGCAATAGTGTTGTGCGGGGTGGTTGGGGTTTCCTGTCAGGAAAGTGAAAGCATAAGTGACTTTACAGGCAACGAAATTACCTATTCCCTTCAGCCGGGATCTCAATACAGTGTCTCAGGGACGGTAACTATTAAGGAGCGCAGGGACGGCACATCCACAATACTTGTTTCCCTTACGGGAAC
>CAZNRJ010000303.1:4750-5181 GCA_964574945.1 uncultured Ohtaekwangia sp.
ACTTGCATTTAGGAGATATTACAACACCTGATGGAGATATAGCTGCATTATTAAGTCCGGTGAATTCAAAAACCGGATTAAGTGAAACAAAATTAACTCAATTGGCAAACGAAACTTCCATCTTGTATGGAGAGCTAATCAAGCTGGAGGCGTGCTTAAAGGTACACCTTTCAGACACCGGTGCCGAACGCGACATTATCCTGGCAGGCGGCAACATTGGTGAGTCGGCTGCAAAAGCAATCTCATCAGGAAGAACAGCAGTAAGTGTTTGCAAAAGTGAATAATCAACTTAACAAGTAATCATAAAAAAACCCGGCAATTGCCGGGTTTTTTTATGATTTAAACTTTTATAAAGGATACTGCGCCTGTCAACAGGCAAGTTCAGTATGACGAATAACCCTTAAGTTATTTCCCTTTTTCATCCGATCCAA
>CAZNRJ010000304.1:0-5165 GCA_964574945.1 uncultured Ohtaekwangia sp.
TGCCATTCAGCAAGGTATGGATATGGGTATCGTAAATCCAACCATGCTGGAAGTGTATGACGAAATTCCGAAAGACTTGCTTGAACGCGTGGAGGATGTGTTGCTGAACAGGAGAGAAGACGCTACCGAACGGCTTCTTGAGTTTGCAGAGACAGTAAAAGGATCGGCAAAGAAAAAGGAAGTGGATGACGAGTGGCGCAAAGGAACGGTGGAGGAACGGATCACGCATTCATTGGTAAAAGGGATCATTGATTTTATTGATGCTGATACAGAAGAGGCCCGGCAGAAGTATGGTCGCCCGCTTCATGTTATTGAAGGCCCGCTGATGGCCGGGATGAACGTGGTTGGCGATTTGTTTGGTGCTGGTAAAATGTTCTTGCCGCAGGTAGTAAAGAGTGCGCGGGTTATGAAAAAATCGGTTGCTTATTTAACTCCTTACCTGGAAGAAGAAAAACGGTTAAATGGCACGGAAGAAAAAGTTGCCGCTAAAGTATTGCTGGCCACGGTGAAAGGTGATGTTCATGATATTGGAAAGAACATAGTTGGGGTGGTGTTGGCGTGCAATAATTATAACGTAATCGATTTGGGAGTAATGGTGCCTGCTGAAAAAATATTAGAAGCAGCAAGGCGTGAGAATGTTGATGTTATCGGCTTGAGCGGATTGATTACGCCCTCCTTAGATGAGATGGTTCATTTTGCAAAAGAAATGGAACATGAGAAAATGACCCTTCCTTTGTTGATTGGCGGGGCCACCACATCAAGAATTCATACTGCAGTAAAAATTGATCCGGTTTATTCAGGCCCTGTAATTCATGTGTTGGATGCATCGCGCTCAGTGCCGGTGGTCAGTGAGCTGATAAACCCGGATACCCGAAATAGTTTTCAGGCGAAGTTCAAGGAAGAGTATCGCGTGATGCGCAAGGATCACGAGGGAAGACAGTTGGAGAAAAATTATATCCCATTATCTGAGGCAAGAAAGAATCGTACAAAAATAGATTGGTCAACAGCTAAGTTTACCAAACCTGCTTTTACAGGAAAAAAGGAATTTGTAAAGTATCCGCTTGCTGAAATCAGAAAATATATTGACTGGACCCCGTTCTTTCAAACGTGGATGCTGGCCGGCCGTTACCCGGGAATTTTTAATGACCCGGTAGTAGGGGTAGAAGCCAAAAAACTATTTGATGAAGCAAATAAAATGCTTGATGAAATTGTAGCTAATGAAAGCTTGCAGGCCAACGGAGTTATTGCGTTTTATCAAGCTGTTAATAAAGGAGATGATGTTGATCTGATCAACGAGAAGGGAAAGTTTGCTACGTTTCATTTTCTGCGCCAGCAAAATAAGAAGGCGCAAAACCTTCCTAATTTCTGTTTGGCCGATTTTGTTTCACCGGACGAAGGCAAGGATTACTTCGGCATGTTTGCTGTAACAGCGGGTATTGGCCTGGAGAAATTGGTGGAGAAACACAAAGCCAATCAGGATGATTATTCTGAAATTATGGCAAAGGCGCTTGCTGATCGGTTGGCCGAAGCATTTGCTGAATGTTTGCATGAAAAGGTGCGTAAAGAACTTTGGGGCTATAACAGCAATGAACAACTAACCACCGAGGAGTTGATTGGTGAAAAGTATGATGGCATTCGCCCTGCCCCGGGTTATCCTGCGTGTCCGGACCATACAGAGAAAAAATTATTATTTGAATTATTGGAAGCAGAGAAAGTAGGTATCACGTTGACGGAATCGTACGCCATGTATCCGGGTGCAGCGGTAAGCGGATTTTATTTTTCTAATCCGCAATCAAAATACTTTGGATTGGGAAAAATTGAGAAAGACCAGGTAGTAGATTATGCGAAACGAAAGGGAATGAGCGTGGAAGAAATTGAGAAGTGGTTATCGCCAAATTTATCGTACAATTAATTAATTTGATGATTTGATAATTTGAAGATGAATTATGACTAACGATATCAATTTCTCAAATCAACAAATTTTCAAATTCACACATTTTCAAATCAAAATATGAAGGTTACAGAACATCTAAAACGGGCCAACGGTAAAACCCTTTTCACGATTGAGATATTGCCTCCCCTTAAGGGCGAGAATATAAAGAACCTGTTCGATAACATGGATCCCCTGATGGAATTCAAGCCGCCCTTTATTGATGTTACGTATCACCGTGAGGAATATGTGTATCGCAAAAAAGATGGCGGGCTTTTGGAGAAAATCTCTACGCGCAAGCGTCCGGGTACGGTAGGAATTTGTGCTGCTATTCAAAATCATTATAAAGTGGATACGGTTCCGCATATTATTTGTGGCGGGTTTAGCAAAGAGGAAACGGAGAATGCGCTAATCGATTTACATTTTTTAGGTGTTGATAATGTGCTGGTGCTGCAGGGAGATGCCATTAAAACAGAGTCTAAGTTTATTGCCGAGCCGGATGGCCACAAGTTTGCCTCTGAGTTGTTGGACCAGGTGGTGAAAATGAATAAGGGTATTTATTTGGATGAAGAGTTAGAACACGCTGCCCCCACCAATTACTGTATTGGTGTGGCCGGATATCCTGAAAAGCATTTTAATGCCCCCAACTTAAAGACTGATCTCAAGTACCTGAAACTAAAAGTGGATATGGGGGCGGAGTACATTGTTACCCAAATGTTTTTTGACAACAAAAAGTATTTTGATTTTGTGGCCAAGTGTAGGGAAGCCGGAATTAACGTTCCGATCATTCCCGGCATCAAACCCCTAACCGGTAAAGGTCAGCTTACCATCTTGCCTAAGATATTTCATATTGATATTCCCGAAGAACTATCCGAAGAAGCGGATAAATGCAAAGACCTTGCTTCGGTAAAAGAAGTGGGGATTCAATGGGCGATTCAACAATCAAAAGAATTAATAAAAGCAGGGGTACCTACCATGCATTTTTATTCGATGGGTAAATCCGATCCGATTTATCGAATAGCGAAGGAGTTATTTTAGAAGAGATCGTTCGGATTTAGGTCAAGAAACTTTTGCCAGGGGAGACCCGTGTTTCCGACTAAAAGAATTTTGTTGGGGTTAGGCCCGAAAAGAACCTGAATGAACTTTCTTGGCTGGGTAATTCTTCCTGCAAGTAATTGGTATTGAGAGCGTTGAAACATGATTTACAATTTACTCAATATACTGAGTAAAAATACTCAATACATTGGGAAAAGCGAATTGAGAGCTGTAATAAAAAAAGGGCCGAAGCCCTTTTTTTATGTTACAATAGTTGTATCGATTAAGGAATGGGCAATGCGGTTGCCTTATACTTACTGACATCCGTCAAAGGTATTGTTGCGCCAAACTTCGCATTTATTGCTGTAATAAAAGTGCGAGATAGATATGCATACCCACGACTATTAGGATGTACACCATCTTCTGAGTAGAATCCTGTGGGTGGATTAATGTTTGGTGTGATGGTTACATTATTGAGTATAGCTGCTCCATTGGTGTGCAAGGATGCCAATGTAGCATTAACATCGGCTAATGCAAGCCTAGTAGGGTTTGCATCAACGGTTGCTTGAACGGTTGCATTGAATGCTGTTCTTGCAGCATCAATGGCAGCAATCTCGGTCGGTATTAGTACATATTGATCTGCTAACGGAACGGTAACACCATTTACCATCGTAGGATTTCCGCCAACTAAGGTTCCGAGAATTGATCCAGTTGCCAATGGCAACTTATCATTTGGTGTAGTTTGTCTTACTTGTTGATAAGGAGTTAATGCAGCTCTTTGATTAGCGTTAATTGCTCCAACTCCCAATAAACCGTCAAAGTATGGACCTAAATCTGTGAGCGTCTCATCAAGAATAAGTGGCTTGTTATTAGGGGCTGCTGTAAAGGTTACTTTGCGTGTTTCTATCTCCGCTACAAGTGCAGCGGAAATTCCAAACGCGCCAGCATTAGCGACTAATCCATCAAGAGCTGCATTGTACCCGGCAAAGCCTGTACTTACTGCAGTTGCGGTTGCTGCATCAAGTGGAATAGGGTTGTATGCAACGGCCGTAAAATGTGGCATCTTAAAAATGTCAGGAAAATTACCTACTACTCCTTTGAGGTCTGGATTTGAACCAAGCAATGCTCCCAATGCAGCGCCATATTGAACATCAAATCCGTTTGCGCCAGCACCAGAGGCAGGAGTTAAAGGTGCTTTGGTAGGATCACCCCCAAATGCTGCATAAAGAAAGAAATCATCAAGTCCCAGGTAGAACAAGAAAAAACTACCTCCTGCAGTTGCAGCATCTCCTATGATCGTTGTTGTCCCACCAGGAGGAGGAGCAAACCTACCATAGAAGGGACTAAAACGAGGATCAACACCTGCTCCCGCCCATGCACCAGTTTGCGGAATTAATGACTGGCCTAAAACAATGGCAGGAACGCCAAAGTTATTTAGTGTTGCTTTTCCTCCGGTATAAATAAATCCTGGATTAGCGGAGGGATTTGGAAGCGCCTCAAGATTACCAGGCGGATATGCTTGCGGAGTTGGCCTTGGTGAAGCTCCCTGAAGAAGCATTCTTCCTAAGATTGGTTTTGTGTTGTCGGCAAGGAAAGGTTGAGTAACAAATAAATTCCATCCTAAACTTGCATTGATGCTTGGCTGAACGAATGCCCCACCGCCAACACCTTCCATAGCAAATTGTGTGGCCATAATTGCCGGAAGCGAATTGTTTTGTCCCTCCGTAAAAAGAGCACCCGCTTGTACACCCGCTACAAATGAATTGCCAATTGCAACAAACTTTGTAAAGCTGGCCGATCCTGGGGTTCCGGTTGTTATTGGTGGTGTTGGAGGCGGTGCTGGTTCTAAAGTAATCAACTCTTGTTCGCAGGAAATGCTGATCAGCAACGCGAGCGGAAGTATATAGAGAAACTTAATCGTTTTCATATCTGTCGATTTTATGATTTCAATTATTTTAAGAACTCGTCAAAGGTTAATGAGATGTAGTACATCTGGCCTACGAAGGGTGCACCGAGGTTAGTTCTGTAATCGCCACCGCCTAAATTTGTAGCCCCTACCTTTAACATAGAGCGCAGCGCAGATAATTTATAATTTACCTGTGCATCTAACACTCCAAATTCCGGAACGTTCCATACTCCATAGGAGGATTGCCATAAGTAACCTTCCTGCCATCTGAAGTTGATGTTGAATCCTAAATTG
>CAZNRJ010000305.1:0-4582 GCA_964574945.1 uncultured Ohtaekwangia sp.
GCACATTTGCTTGCCGCACATTCCAGCGCGACACCAAAGCAAGCAAAAGAGCCAATTTTTGCCGCGCACAAGGACAGACAAAACAAAGACTAATGAAAAGAATTAGACCGTTGACACTGACGACAATTGCATTTGGCTTCCCCAAATAAAACTTCATTTTATTTTTTACGAATTGTGATTTTTTTCCACTTTGATACACTAATGCAGAAACTAAAACTTACAGAGAGAAATCGTTAGTGGATAAAAAGGAATCATTTTTGACAGCTATAAAGGATAATGAGGGATTATTATTCAAAATTGCATCTGTCTATACAAATAATGTGGATGACAAGAATGACTTGGTTCAGGAAATCATCTATCAGATTTGGAAATCATTCGACTCTTTTAATCAAAAATCAAGATTGAGCACCTGGATGTACCGGGTGGCATTAAATGTAGCAATTTATCAATTCAAGATTTCTAAAAGAAGAGTTATGACGGTTCCTGTCGAAGAACAAATTCTAAATTGTCAGGCTGAGGAAAATAGTATAGTGGAGAATAAATGGATACTTGTCAGGCAACAAATTGAACACCTTAACCCACTTGATAAAGCTATTATTATGCTTCATTTAGATAACAAAAGCTACGATGAAATTTCCGAGATTATTGGAATTTCATCAAGTAATGTTGGAACAAAATTGTCGCGAATCAAAGAGAAGTTAAAATTACAGATTAATAAAAATATCTAAATATGGAACTTGACGAATTAAAAAACAGATGGGACGAGGCTAATTCCCAAACACAAACAATTAACCTTAAAATAATAGATAAAATGACGCAGAATAGCTATACCTCAAAAATGAAAAAGATTGTCTATCCAGAGATGATAGGAACTATCATTAGTTTTACAGGAGCAATTTACCTTGGGTTGCACTTCAATAAATTGAACACGCCTTTTTCGCTGGCTTTAGGAATTTTCGTGGGATTATATATGGTACTTGCACCAATCATTAGTCTGAGTTTGCTATTTCAGTTTAATAAAATTATTGATGTAAACACGCCTTATGTTGAATCACTTAAAAAATTTACAATTCAAAAAATTCGTTTTTATAAATTTCAGAAATACAATGCATTGTTCAGCTACATACTATTGGGGGCTTTTGTGATACTTGTACCGCCATTGTCCGGGGCAAAACCACTTCATTCGAATATATATTTCTGGTCATTTACCGTATTTTTTGGCTATATATTCTTGTATTTTTTCTCTAAGTGGGGATTGAAAAACTATAATAAGGCATTGCAACAATCAGAAGAATTACTGATAGAGTTACGATCCTAATAAAAAACAAAAGCATACAACAGGTGCATTGAACTATTTGAATTTAACAATCTATAAATTAAAACATCATGATAAAAATTATTCTGATAATCATTGGTTTTATCAACCCTCAGGAAAAAGACTCTTTTGAGTATTATTCAACTGAAATTAACGAACTGTATAAAGAAGCCCGTGCAGAAGTTACCGACAGATTTCCGATTTATCAAACAGCTTTAGGAGACGAAAAACCAGACTTCGTACTGGTTGTTGAGTTTCCGGATGAAAAATCGTTACAACAATTATTCTCAAGCGAAAAATACAAAGAGATAGCTCCTTACAGAGAAAAAGCGTTTAATAAACTGAATGTGCTTATATCGGCCAAGCAGAAAGAATAAAAGGGCGGTCGCACAACAAGGATTCCCTTCCTCGCGGACTCTCGCCTGGGACTCCGCGATTTAATGAGAGCTTTTCAATTGGAAATCATTGTGCGAAGACTCCGCGAAGAATTGATGTTAAACATATGCTTCAATAATGACTTGTCGTTTATTCAAAACGAAGAATTGAGGTTTCAAATGATAAAAAGAGGCAGAGCGTTTCACTTGGACGAATTGAATAATGGATTTACTTTGATTCTTGGAGAGGACAGGTGAAGCCGCCAGCCGCTAACAATGCATAATCAATGGCGGGGTTCAGTTTAGCTTCGAAACCAAAGCCGTCATAAACATAGGTCTTTGTGCACAAGGAGGCACTTAGACAAATTCGTTACTGACAATCCCATTGCTTGTAAAACAATTTACTTACACTCCTTAACAAAAGGCTCTGCTTCCTGGTAGCCAGCGCTCAACGCTTTCTTAAAAGCTTCACAGGCCCCGGCCTTATCATTTAGCCTTTTTTTGGTTACGCCCAAATTATAAAGGGCAAGTCCGTAGTTGGGTGTAATTTCAAGGGCCTTGTTATAATCTTCGATGGCTTCCTGGCCGAGACCTTGCTCATCTTTGGCATCACCACGAAATACGTATGCTTTTGCAAAGGTTGGATCCAGCTTGATTGCGCTCGTAAAGTCGTCAACAGCTTTAGCGTAATCTTCAGTCATGTAATAAGCATCCCCGCGATCCATGAAGTACTTAATAACGGTGGGGTCTAATGCAATGGCCCGGCTGTAGTGCGGGATGGCCGCAGCAAAATCTTTTTGATCGAACTTTACATTGCCCAAACCATAATGCGAGCCCGCGAAATCAGGATCGAGTGAAATCGCTTTCTCAAAATCGGGCTGGGCTGATTCAGGATTGCCTTTTAGAATATACGCATCACCTCTTCCAAAGTAAGCAATCGCAAGGTTATTATTTTTAGTAATCGCGATGGTATAGTTGTCAATAGCCGCATCATAGAGCTTCAGATTAAAATAGCAATCGGCCAGGTCTGCATAGATTTTACCAAGTTCGGCATCATTTTGATTATCCTTTGGCCAATGCTCAATGGACTTGGTGTAATCTGAAATGGCTCCCTGATAGTCGCTGATATTATAGCGTGCACTGCCGCGGGTAGCTAAGGCTTCTGCATGATCGGGCGTAAGCTGTAAAACAGAATCAAAATTGGAGATAGCCAATGAATAATCCCCCTGATCGAAGGCGGCCTTTGCTTTTTTAAAATACTCATCGCTTTTGCTGCACGATAAAAGTGCAACGGATAACAGAAGAAGGCCGATTAGTTTTTTCATAATGGAATCCCTTAGTGCAACTTGTGTTTTAGTGCCCCAGCCTACCGGTCAGGCAGGTTTTGTGGTTCAATTTAGAAAATTTTTTACTGCTAAGACGCTAAGTCACGAAGAAAGCACAAAGGTTAAGACTTAATTTTTACATCAATACTTAATTCCTTCAGTTGCTCAGCCGAAATAGTTGACGGGGTATCGATCATCATATCGCGGCCGGAATTATTTTTAGGGAAGGCAATGAAATCCCTGATTGAATCCGAGCCACCAAAGAGCGAGCACAGGCGATCGAACCCAAAAGCAATACCCCCGTGTGGAGGTGCGCCAAACTCAAAAGCGTCCATTAAAAAGCCAAATTGTTTTTTGGCCTCTTCATCGCTAAAGCCAAGTTTACTGAACATCAGTTGTTGCGTTGCCCGATCGTGAATACGAATGGAGCCGCCACCTACTTCTGTACCATTGATTACCATGTCATAAGCATTGGCACGTACTTTTCCAGGATCACTGTCCAGCAGATGCATGTCATCAGGTTTTGGTGAAGTGAACGGATGATGCATGGCATGCCAGCGATTGATTTCTTCATTCCATTCTAATAGTGGAAAGTCAATTACCCACAGGGCAGAAAATTTATTCTTATCGCGAAGGCCAAGAGCTTCGCCCATTCGCAAACGTAATTCACTCAATGCCTTTTGGGTTTTTTCTTTTTCGCCTGAAAGCACCAGCAATAAATCACCGGCTTCGGCATTCATACGTTCTGCCCACTTCTTTAAATCATCGGCTGAATAAAATTTATCAACAGAAGATTTAAAAGTACCATCTGCTTTACATTGCACGTACACTAAACCTTTCGCACCTATTTGCGGTCTTTTCACAAACTCGGTAAGTTCATCTAATTGCTTGCGTGTGTATTCGGCACAGCCTGGTGCACAAATACCTACAACCAGTTCGGCAGTGTCAAACACCTGAAAGCCTTTTCCCTGCGCCAATGAATTCAGTTCTGTAAATTTCATTTCAAACCTGGTATCCGGTTTATCGGAGCCGTAATACTTCATGGCATCGTCATAACTCATGTGCGGTACCGAAGGCATATCGATTCCTTTCACAGTTTTGAACAGGTGTCGCACCAAACCTTCAAAAGTTGTTAGAATATCTTCTTGCGTGATGAAGGCCATCTCGCAGTCGATCTGTGTAAACTCCGGTTGACGATCGGCTCTTAAATCTTCATCGCGGAAGCATTTTACAATTTGATAGTAGCGATCGAACCCCGATACCATCAACAATTGCTTAAACGTTTGTGGAGATTGCGGCAACGCATAAAACTCACCGGGATTCATGCGCGAGGGCACAACAAAATCCCTTGCCCCTTCGGGAGTTGATTTAATCAACACGGGTGTTTCTACTTCAATAAAATTCAAGCTGTCTAAATAGATGCGCGTTTGCTGCGCCATTTTATGGCGGAGCTGCAAATTTTCGCGCACGGTATTTCTGCGTAAATCGAGATAACGATATTTCATGCGCAAGTCATCACCACCATCGGTATTATCTTCAATGGTGAAGGGCGGGGTTTTTGATGAGTT
>CAZNRJ010000305.1:4592-5149 GCA_964574945.1 uncultured Ohtaekwangia sp.
TCAAGGGACGAAACTTTTACTTCAATGTCGCCTGTAGGCATTTTATCATTTTTAGACATCCGCTCTACCACCAACCCACTCACCTTAAGGACATACTCACGACCTGTTTCGCGTGCAATTTTTAACAGGCCGGCATCCGTCTTTCCTTCTTCCAAAAACAATTGGGTTATTCCATAGCGGTCGCGCAGGTCAATCCACAATAAACTGCCTTTATCGCGCGTGCGCTGCACCCAGCCGGTGAGTGTTACTTCCTTGTTCACGTCCGTTATTCGAAGCTGGCCGCAGGTATGAGTTCTTAACATAGTAATTGCTTAAATTTGGCCGCAAATTAATAAACCTTGCACGTTATACATTGCGCCAATCATTTTTCGTTTTAAGTTACTATGAAGAAAGTATTGATATTCCTTTTGCTTTTCGGCCTTTTGGGGTTTGCCCCCGATAAATTGAAAAAAACAAAAGTGGCAGAAGGGATTACCATTTTATTGCCGGAAGAACTTTCGCCCATGACGCCCGATGATATTGTGTTGCGGTATCCTTCTGTACGGTCTCCGCTGGCA
>CAZNRJ010000306.1:0-5146 GCA_964574945.1 uncultured Ohtaekwangia sp.
GAATAAATCCGGCATGACATACACTCTTGGAAGTATTTTTGAGATGACTTATAGTTAATCAGTAAACAAATAAATTATGAAACACATTTTACTCATGCTCTTCATGGTGGGCACCGTGATGGCGATGGCACAAGAATCGCCACAATGGAAAGGAAAGTTTGAGCAGCTCGACCAAACCTTGCCCACCCCAAATGAATACCGCACCGGCTCTGGCGCGCCAGGCCCAAAGTATTGGCAACAAAAGGCAGATTACGACATTGCCGTAGAACTAAACGATCTCAACCAAAGCATTTCAGGAACTGAGAAAATTACCTATCACAACAATTCGCCTGATGTATTAAAATATCTCTGGTTGCAGTTAGATCAGAATCTTTTTGATAAAGAAAGCAATACCGGAAAAACTGCCGGCAGTTCCGTTCGCGATTCGGTTGCCGCAAAAATGATGGCCGGTCAGTTTGATCTTTATGATTTTGATGGTGGTTACAAAATAAAATCAGTAACAGATGCCGGTGGAAAACCTCTTACCACTACCATCAACAAAACCATGATGCGGGTTGATTTGCCTCAGCCATTAAAGTCTGGTGAGAAAGTTACCTTCCAGGTAGCATGGTCGTACAATATCAACGATAGAAATTTTCAGGGCGGACGAAGCGGCTATGAATATTTTCCTGATGATAGCAATTACGTTTACACCATCGCTCAATTTTTTCCGCGCATGTGTGTGTACGATGATGTGGTGGGTTGGCAGAACAAACAATTCTTAGGGCGCTCAGAGTTTACACTCCCTTTTGGGGATTATAAAGTTGCCATCACCGTGCCTGCAGATCATATAATTGCCGCCACCGGTATGATTCAAAATCCACAGCACGTACTTACCAAAACTGAGATTGATCGTTTTGAAAGAGCAAAGACAACCTATGATAAACCTGTTGTTATTGTAACCCAGGCAGAAGCTACTGCAAAAGAGAAAATCAAATCGAAAGAAAAAAAGACCTGGCAATTTGCTGCCACCAACGTGCGCGACTTTGCCTTTGCTTCTTCACGCAAGTTTATCTGGGATGCCATGGCCGTGAAGCTTGGCACAACAACACCTCTTGCCATGTCCTATTATCCAAAAGAAGGCAATCCGCTTTGGGAAAAAGAATCAACCCTTGCCGTGAAAAATACGCTTGAGGTATATTCAAAATACACTATTGATTTTCCTTATCCGCAGGCAACTTCGGTGCACGCTGCTTCTATTGGTATGGAGTATCCTATGATCTGTTTCAACTTTGGCCGCCCGGCAAAAGACGGAACGTATACAGATCAAATACTGCAACGTATGTTGGGCGTTGTTATCCATGAAGTAGGCCACAATTTCTTTCCCATGATCATTAACAATGATGAACGCCAGACAACCTGGATGGATGAAGGAATTGATAGTTTTGTTCAGTTGCTTACAGAACTGGAACGCTATCCCAACCTTGACTGGAGCCGGGGAAGACCTGCAGGCATTGTTCCATTTATGAAAGGTGATAAATCAATCATGCGTCCGCTAATGACGAGTGGTGAAAACGTGGTTGCCATTGGTTCAGAGCAATATGCTAAAGCGGCCACCGCCCTTTTCATTCTGCGCGAAACCGTAATGGGACCAGAATTATTTGATAAATCTTTTAAAGAGTATGCTGAACGTTGGGCTTTTAAGCATCCCAAGCCTGCTGACTTTTTCCGCACCATGGAAGATGCATCGGCTGTTGATTTAGATTGGTTTTGGCGTGGCTGGTTTTATGGCACTGATAACTGCGATATGTCGCTGGATGAAGTGAAATGGTTTAAGGTTCGGAAAGATGCGACAACACTTGAGAATAAAACTAAGTCGGCCACTAAAGGCGACCTGGCGTCCGGTAACAAAGGAGGTGATAGTAAACCTTCAGACTTTAGCCAGGGGCCGCAATACTTTAGTGTGCTTCCTACGGATAGTCGTTTTTATGGAGAATTTGCAAATCGGTTAGATGATAAAGCGGTGATCTCGAAAATGGAAAACAAAAATTTTTATGAGATAACTCTCACCAATAAAGGGGGATTGGTAATGCCCGTAATTATTGAATGGACTTATAAAGATGGAAGCAAGGAAATAGAAAGATTGCCTGCTGAAATCTGGCGTCTCAACGAAACGAAAGTGACTAAGGTGTTCGCGAAAGATAAAGAGGTTGTAAACATTGTAATTGATCCATTAAAAGAGACTGCTGACATAAGTATGGAGGACAATGTATTCCCTAAAGTAGTTGCCCCCAGCAAATTTGATGAGTTAAAGAAAGGGAGATAATAGTTCACCGATCAGATATTTAAAAAGCCCCGCTCATGGGGCTTTTTTATTGCTTCTCGTAATAATTAAGAAGTGTGCCCGTATTTAAGATAACGATTCTTATTTTTGAAGTCCCTAAAATTGAAAACAATTATCTGCCATGAATAAGTTAATAACCATCGTATGTCTTGTTCTGACTCTTCCGCTTGCAGCGCAAGACTGGAAAGGAAAGTTTGAACAACTCGATCAATTGCTCCCAACCCCTAATGAATATCGCTCGGCCTCAGGAGCGCCCGGTGCCCGCTACTGGCAGCAACAAGCCGATTACCTGATCAATGCCGAACTGCATGATGATACTCAAAGCATCACAGGCTCGGAAACGATCACCTATCATAATAATTCACCTGATGCGCTTACCTACCTCTGGCTGCAGCTTGATCAGAATATCAACGCCAAAGGAAACAACACTATTAAATCAAGCAATACAAGTGTGAGGGATTCGGTGGATGCAAAATCATTATCGGCTTCATTGGCGTTAGATGATTTTGATGGTGGTTTTAAAATCAAGTCGGTGAAAGACGCTTCGGGCAAAGCGTTGTCCTATACCATCAATCAAACCATGATGCGCATTGATCTTCCCAAGGCATTGGCAGCAGGTCAAAAAATGTCTTTCTCCATTGAGTGGTCATTCAACATTAATGATCGCATGAAGAATGCAACCCCCAACGATGGCCGTAGCGGCATGGAATATTTTCCCGAAGACGGAAATTATCTGTACATCATCGCGCAGTGGTTTCCGCGCATGTGTGTGTATGATGATGTGGTGGGCTGGCAGAACAAACAATTTTTAGGTCAGGGTGAATTCACATTGACATTCGGCAACTACGATGTTAACCTTACGCTGCCGGCTGATTTTATTGCGGGTGGAACAGGTATGGTTCAAAATTTAAAAGAAGTGCTTACTGCAGATCAGTATGCACGTTTTGAAAAAGCAAAAACAACATTTGATAAGCCGGTAGTTATCTGCACACAGGCAGAAGCGGTGCAGCGCGAAAAAACAAAATCAAAAGAAAAGAAGGTTTGGAAATTTAAAGCAGAAAATGTACGCGACTTTGCGTTCGCTACTTCGCGCAAATTTATTTGGGACGCCATGGCCGTGAAGGTTGGCAACAACACTCCATTAGCGATGTCTTATTATCCAAAAGAAGGAAACCCGTTGTGGGAAAAAGAATCTACCGTTGCCGTGAAGAACACACTTGTAACCTATTCGAAATACTCCCTTGATTATCCGTATCCGCAGGCAACTTCGGTGCACGCGGCTTCTTTGGGAATGGAGTATCCCATGATCTGTTTCAATTTTGGCAGGCCCGATAAAGATGGCAAGTATGCTGACCGCCTTAAGTGGGGAATGATTGGTGTAATCATTCATGAAGTAGGTCATAATTTTTTTCCTATGATCATCAACAATGATGAACGCCAATGGACCTGGATGGATGAAGGCTTAAATACATTTGTTCAATACCGCACAGAAGTTGAAAATTATCCTGACAAACCGGTTGGTCGTGGCCCCGCTGCTAACATTGTTCCTTACATGAAAGGCAATGCTGATTTGCAAAGGCCGTTGATGGTTAATTCCGAATCTGTTGTGCGATCTAACTTTGGAAATGAACAATATGCAAAGTGTGCAACCGCCCTGAATATTTTGCGCGAGACCGTAATGGGGCCAGAACTTTTTGACCAGGCATTTAAAGAGTATGCACAACGCTGGGCCTTTAAACATCCGAAGCCGGCAGATTTTTTCCGCACGCTTGAAGATGCATCGGCTGTTGATTTAGATTGGTTTTGGCGCGGCTGGTTTTATACTAATGATAATTGCGATATGTCCCTTGATGATGTAAAATGGTTTAAGGTGCGTAAAGATCAGGCAACCCTGGAGAACAAAACAAAGACTGCAACCAAAGGAGACTTAGCTTCAAAAGGGGGTGATGGAAGCAAGCCGGCTGACTTTAGCCAGGGACCCCAGTATTTTAGCGTGCTTCCTACCGACAATCGCTTCTATGGAGAGTTTGCCAACCGGCTGGATGATAAAGCAGTGATTTCAAAAATGGAGACCAAAAATTTCTACGAAATCACGTTATCCAATAAGGGGGGATTGATCATGCCCGTTATAATTGAGTGGACATTTAAAGATGGCAGTAAAGAAATAGAAAGATTGCCCGCTGAAATCTGGCGCCTGAATGAAACGAAAGTGACCAAGGTGTTTGCAAAAGATAAGGAAGTGATTAATGTTGTGATCGATCCTTTGAAAGAAACTGCAGACATAAGCATTGATAATAATGTGTTTCCAAAGACAACTCAGCCAACCAAGTTTGATGAGTTGAAGAAAAAGGGGAAATAACCCATTCGCAAATTTTTTAAAAGAGCCGCCCTGCCTGGTGTAGTAAATCAGGCGGAGCGGCTTTTGATTGATCAAAATACCCTCAATTAAGGTAGTTGAGATAGTTAATTTGCAGCCTATCGAATTAAATCTTATGAGCGGTCATACAATCCGCTTCGACTTCCTATTTTTGGGGTTCTAAAATTCAGAATTGTTACTATGCGTACGTATCTACCAATAATCGTTTTATTGTTTATTAGTCTCCCGCTGTTGGCCCAGCAAAAATGGCAAGGAAAATTTGAGCAGTTAGACAGTCAGTTGCCAACCCCTAACAGCTATCGCTCCGCTTCTGGCGCCCCAGGTGCAAATTACTGGCAACAGCGTGCCGATTATGACATTGATGTTGACCTTAATGAAGATACACAGGTAATTACCGGTAAGGAAACAATTACCTACTACAACAACGCACCGGAAGTAATGCGGTA
>CAZNRJ010000307.1:0-446 GCA_964574945.1 uncultured Ohtaekwangia sp.
GGAACATCTTAGCAAGGTTGAATGCTGCTAAGGATTTGAGAGATATGAATTATCCGGGTTCAAATCTTCACATTTTGAAAAGCCCTCCGTTTAGAGGGTTTTATTCTGTTAATGTAAGCGGAAATTATCGAATTGTGTTTCGGTTTGAGAATGGTGATGTTTATGATGTTGATTATTTAGATACACACTAAAAAAATTGCTTATGATACAGTTTAACCCCCCTCATCCGGGAGAAATTTTAAAGGCTGATTATTTAGAACCTTTGGGACTCACTATAACTGATGTAGCCACCAACATTGGGATTGCGCGCAAGAACCTTTCGGCAATTGTAAATGGACATGCGGGTATTAGCCCCGAAATGGCTGTGAGGTTATCCCTTGCTTTTAATACCACACCTGAATTTTGGATTAATCTTCAGACGAGTTATGATTTATGGGAAGTTCTTA
>CAZNRJ010000307.1:456-5131 GCA_964574945.1 uncultured Ohtaekwangia sp.
ATCGCCAGTTTCAAAAAAAGTTAAACCACTCTTCAAAGCAAAAGCCTTGATAAATTGATTTTAAAGATCATCTGAACAGAAAGACATTTTGAATTCGTTTCATGACTTTGCTGGAGAAAATTGACATCAACACAATCAGCCCTGTGGAGGCTCTACTGAAGCTAAATGAGATTTTGAGTGTGCTGAAGAAATGAGAGGTTACAAGTTTGTAACTTACATTTATGTAACTTTTAAGGGAACCCCTTTGCTTACGAACGCCTAAACAACTTATTCCCCATCACTTTTTTCATCACTTCATCTTTCAAATTCCTGCTGACAGGAATGGTTGCTGACCCTATTTTTAATTCATTACTATCCAACGCTGAGATTTTTTCAACGGTAACGATAAAGGATTTATGAACTTTTAGAAATTGGGTGGCGGGAAGTTGTTTTTCAAGTCCGCTGAGGGTGTGATAGGTAATTAGTTTTCGGTTTGATGTGTGCACGATGCAATAATTTTGCATGGCTTCTATGTAGAGCACTTCATCAAATAGTTTACTTTCTCAAACTGATGATTCACCTTGATGAAGAAATAATCGGATTCCAGGTTTTCTTTGACGTGTTCTTTTAATGAAGAATAATCATGCGCTTTCTGCACTGCTTTTAGAAAGCGCTCAAATGAAACAGGCTTTAATAAATAGTCGATCACATCCAGCGCATATCCTTCCAGCGCGTAATCGGAATAAGCTGTGGTGAAAATTACCAACGGTGGATTTTTTAAGGCGCGAAGAAATTCAATGCCCGATACGTTGGGCATTTGAATATCCAGCAGAATAAGATCAACGACTTGTGTTTTGAGCAATTCAGCAGCCTTCAAGGCATTTTCGCAGGAATGCGTTAACTCAAGAAAGGAAATTTCATTTACATATTCTTCCAGCCCCTTACGTGCAATCGGCTCATCATCTACAATCAGGCACTTAAGTTTCATATAATGGGTAATTCAAGAGTTACTGAAAATGTTTCTGAAGTTTTGTGAATGGTTAACGAATAAGCTTCTCCATACAACAACTCAAGCCTTCGTTTTACATTCTTTAAGCCAATGCCTCCGCTTTCTGAACGTGGAGGAGTATCCTCAACCGTATTAACAACTGAGAATTTGAATTCATTTCCTTCTTTCGATAAACGGATGTTGATCTCGTTATTTCTCTCAGTATAATTAGAAACGTGCTTAAAAGCATTTTCAACAAAGGGAATTAACAAGAGCGGAGGAATGTTGAAGTGATTAAGATTTTCTGCGCAGTCAAACTTGATTGTATAATTTGTCCCCATACGAAGTCGTTGTAGGTTCACGTAACTGTCCAGGTATTTTATTTCTTTCTCAATTTCTATTTTATCAGCATTGCATTCATACAATTGATAACGCAGCATATCAGAGAACTTATTAAGCGTTTCGCGTGCAGCGTTATTTTGTTTGTCGATCTGAAAATAAATAGTGTTGATGGAGTTAAATAAAAAATGCGGATTGATCTGTGCGCGTAAATATTCCAGCTCCGTGCTTAGTTTTTCTACTTCCATTTTTCGGATCAACTCCTGTTGCCGATACCATTCCTTACTAAGATGCAGGGCCGAGGCAAAAGCCAGGTAGAAAAGCACAATTGAAAAGTTATACAGTGAATTAGAAAAAAATGATTTCCCGGAATCTCCAATTACATTTTCATACAGATATCGATCATGACCATCTTTAAGCAACACATAGCAGGCAATAACGCCCGATAGAATGAGCAACGCAGGTATAATCTTTTTCCCGGCAACGAGTTTAGGAATAACAAAACGGATAACGATGTAAATCGCAACAGCCAGCAAAAGGTTGCGCAAAATCACTTCAAGCAAAAATTGACCAACTCCTGTCTTTGAAATAAGAGTTATGCGCGTGTAGGCATGAAAGAAAACAGTGAGTGCCCAGAAGAGGACGAGATCAAGTTTGTTTTGGAAGAACCGGTTCATATCTTAAAATTAACCGATTTGTAGTTAGCCGCACTTGCTGCCCGCTGCATTTCGTCAAGAAAAACTAACCAGATATCATATCACGTTGTTCTTATCCTGATCAATACCGTATTTCAGTGTAAACTTTTATGTCATGCAAAAATTTTTGTTCTTCCTCATGGCGGTTGTTGTTTCATTTTCTGCCTACGCTCAATCAAACAATTCTAAAAAGATTGGTGGTGCATGCGAAGGGTGTGAAGCCATTCATGAGAGTCCGGTTGCATTTGAAAAACTGACCAGTATTGTTACGTTACCGGATTTCAATGATGCCGGCCCTAAGATTGAAATCAGCGGCATTGTATATCAACGCGATGGAATGACTCCCGCCAGGGATGTAGTTATCTATGTGTATCATACCGATCAGTCCGGGGTTTATCCAACAAAAGGAAATGAAACAGGTTGGGGTAAACGACACGGTTACATCCGGGGTTGGGTGAAGACAGATAAGAATGGTTTTTATCAAATCTATACGTTAAAGCCGGCTGCATACCCCAACCGGAAAGATCCGGCACACATTCACATTACCATTAAGGAGCCTGGTAAAAATGAATACTATATTGATGAGTATCTTTTTGCGGATGATCCCTTGCTCCCAAAACAACGTGAAGCAAATCCGCGTGGAGGCGATGGTGTTGTGAAATTAGTGGATACAGAAAAGAATATCGCTCATGCTACGCGCCATATTTTTCTTGGATTGAACATCCCCGATTACCCTTATGCCGGACTTCCGAAACTTACCTCTGGTTTAGGGATTGGTTCTAATTGTCCGGCTTTCGATCCGCTTCACCTTACAGGAGCCGATGCCGGCAAAAAAGCATGCCCCATGTGCAAGTATGGATATGGACAAGGTGTGATGGTTTGGTTTAATCATGCAAACCTTGATCACATGAGTGAGTTAGTACAAGCCTTTGAAAAAGAAATGCAAGCAAAAGGTGAGAAGCAATTATGAGTATTCTTTATTTACATGAATCCCTTTTACAAGGAAAATCCTGATGCAACCCCGCAAGAAATATTAAAAGGCAAGCTTGCCAGGTGGGGCAACGAACAAAATCTAAGGAAAGTTGCACTTACGTGGATTCCTTCACCCATTGATGAAACCACTGCAAAAGTGTACGACATTAATCCTGAAGCAAAGAACACGGTGTTTGTCTATAAAAAAAGAAAGGTTGCTTCAAAGTGGGTGAACATAGAGTATGATGATAAATCTGTTAGGGAAATTCTTCAGGCGTTGAAGTAGCAAGTTGTGATAAATGACGAATGGTATGTGGGGACACATACTATGGGCGAGAGAAATAAGATTGTCTTCTTAATAAATCTTTAACTTTAACGGACCAAATAATCCGTTAATGAAAAAAATTCGCTGGGGTATTCTTGGCTGCGGCCGAATCGCCCGCAAGTTTGCATCCGATCTTCAGTTTGTAACAAATGCAGAGTTAATAGCTGTGGGCGCGCGCGTGCAATCAACTGCAAATGCTTTCGCTAAAGACTTTCCTGCAAAGCATGTTCATGGAAGTTATGAAGCACTGGTAAACAATTCTGAAGTAGATGTTATTTATGTGGCTACCCCGCATGCCATGCATCACGAGCATGCATTACTTTGTCTGAAACATAAAAAAGCAGTGCTGTGCGAAAAAGCGTTTGCCATAAATCATAAACAAGCAAAAGCCATGATCGATTTCGCCAGGGAGCAAAACACTTTTATTATGGAGGCTTTCTGGACAAGGCTTTTACCTAATTATGAGAAGGCGAAACAATTAATAGCCGAAGGCAAAGTAGGAACGATTAAGTATTTGTATGCTGAGTTTGGATTTAAACCGACAGCGCCATTTCCCCCGCGGTTGTATGATCCCTTGCTGGGTGGCGGGGCATTACTCGATATTGGAGTATATCCCATTTTTGTAGCCCTCGATATATTGGGTAAGCCGGATGTTATTGATGCAGCAATGACTCCCGCTGCCACGGGTGTGGATGAACAATGTGCAATTCGGTTTCAATATAAGAATGGAGCCATCGCAAATTTATTTTGCACGTTTGCTTCCAACCTTGCTTCTGGCGGAGATATTGGTGGCGACAAAGGCCGGATCCGATTTACCCATCGAATGCATGGCTCAACTACTCGCTTGGAATATTATCCAGGAATAGTGGATACTCGCGAAGAAGTTTTGTTTGAAAAAGCAAAAGGCAACGGGTACGAGTATGAAGCACAGCATGTGGGCGAGTGTTTGCAAAAGGGGTTGATAGAAAGCCCGGTGCTTACACACGAAAAAACCCTTTTGATGATGGAGACCTTAGATATGATTCGCAAGAAAGTGGGTATTGTTTATCCGGCAGACTCAGCTTGATTAAACACATAGGCACATAGAATTTTGATGAATGAAATCTATGAGAACTATGTTTCTATGTGTTTAAAGCTTGTGGTTTATCAGATCAATTCCCGTTATCTTTGCAGGATCATTAAATAAAAAAATCATGTCACAAGAAGCTGTTGTTCCTGAGGTGCGGAGTAAGCCGATTTTAAAGCAAGAAATAGCATTTGCGTTAATTCACCTGATGCCGTTGGGTGCGTTGTGGACAGGCGCCACGTTTTTCGATTGGATGGTATGTATCTTTTTATATTTCTTCCGCATGTTTTGGGTAACGGGTGGCTACCATC
>CAZNRJ010000308.1:0-5111 GCA_964574945.1 uncultured Ohtaekwangia sp.
CCTCAAACGGCCCCCCATTGACCTGCAGTTCCACGGGTTCTTTTTCATACGAGGGATCGCCCGCCCAAATTTTAACTTTTGTTCCTAACGCGACTTTTCCAGTCAAACGATCTTCAACCATGCGGGCCTCGATACGCTTCTTAAACCGGACCATACAAGAAACATTCCCTTCGTTGTTCGTTCCCAGATAGCGTGAATCAAAACCATCGACATCCGCAACAGCAAATAATCTATTTCCAACGTTCTTTACCTCAACTTCAGTGTGTTTCCACAGATCAATCCAATGATCATTTTCAGAGGCGCTTACTTCAAATAAGTTTCCGTTAAAACCTTCGGGTTTCAAGCTAAAAATTGTGTAGAGTGTTTTTTCGTCACGCTCCCACTTGTTTACCCAAACACTGTCATGAAGTGTTTTGATTAGTGGTGTGTAGGTTGAAGCAGTGAAATTTTCAGAGTTCTCCCGAAGAATCCGAGAGATTCTGCCTAAGTACCGATATTGTTCAGTTTCCCATTCCGGGTGCCCGGGTACAAATTGATTAATCTCTGTTCCGTAGCCATTAAAAAATGCCACCGCATATTCACGTTGAATAGGCTCTTTATAAACTTCGGCCACACGAAGAATAGCAAAATCAGGCCTGATAAATTTATTTAGGTTTAGTAATGGTGGATAATACAACGCATTGTGAACCCTGCCACTAATAATGCCTTGCATATCTTTCGGCACCGCCATGCCTTCGCTATACATCACAACACCGGGTCTTGTATTATCAGCGGCAGCTTGCAGTTCTCTGCTACTTTCACCTTTCGTATCAAGTACTACGCCATCCGCTGAAGTTGCTTTGATGAGATCGGCAAGGCCTTGCAAGTGCCCCTCGCTACGCGTACTCTCATCCCACGGGTTATAGGCAATAAAAAATTTCACGCCTAAGCTTCGCGCTTCCTTTGCCAGCGCATTGAGTTGTTTCAGTCCGCCCGGCAAATCACGATATAAATCAAACTGGTTTCGTTGATCAACACCCAAGGTAGGCCACGTTGGCCAAATACAAATTGCATCATCGCCTCCATAAAGTTTTTTACCTTTTTCGATAAACTCTTTAAGATGATATTTCCCATCAGCTACATCATATAAATTTTTATCCCAGGCCATCATCAAATGCATAACGTATGTTTTCTTTATCCAGGCAAGATCTGCTCGTTTAAAAAGCGATTCATCAAATTCAGTTACCGCATAGAGATATCGTTTCTGAAAGACTTCACGAAGTCCTTCCTGCCAGTTCCCTGTATAAAAATCAGTGTAGAAATTATAGACTACTGAGCCACCCGGGTTTACAATTGTTTCAAATCTTTTACGGGTTGCGTTGTTTAATGAGTTTGGGTCTCGCTTAACAAATCCAAAGAGATTTAATTCTTCACTTAGCTTAATTCCGCTATAGCCTAACTCCCACGCGTTATCAGGAACAATAACATTTATCGGTTTACGATCGGGTAAAAATAAATGTGTGCGCGAAAGATTATGATTACCCAGGCCGGTGATATAAACTTCATTCTTGCCGTGGTCAAACGGTACCACATTACTTAGTCGTAACGTATCTTTTGTGTCATTGCTGAAAAGAATACTCCCGATAATTCCAGTAGTTCCAACTGTTTGGGATTTAAAACCGATAGTAAATGGAGAGGGTGAACCGGATTGATACGTCTTACTGTTTACTTCAAACGAAATCAGGGGTCGGTTAACATGGTAATTGTTGTGGGAATCATTGACAGTTAAGATACGATTCCCGGAAACCGTTATTTCCTGGACATGGGTTGTTTGCGAAAATGAATGGGTTGCTGCAAAGAGCAGCAGGCTAATCCGGCAACTGTAAATTTTAATATTCAATGTCAATGCGAAGTATCTGAATCCATTTTAAGTCGCTTAGCCATTTCTGGACTAATGGTATCCGCGTAAGCGCCATAGGCATCAATCAAAAGACCTTTCACTCCGGTGCTGGATCGGATGGCCAGCAGAATAGAGCTGTCATCGGGATTGTTCATTCCTTCAAACCGATGTACTTCATCTACATGAAATTCAGTAGGTCTTAATTGCAAATTGAGTGGCTGACATTCAATCCAGTCCGATCGTAAATTAAAATCCTGTGTATAGCCCCGGCTTTTTAAATCAGCCATCGCTTCGGAAAGTGTTTCAAATGTTTTCATAGCTCGCTATTGAGTGTCAAGTTACCTGCTCTGTTTTAAAATAAAAAGCTATTTTTAGAGTTCTAACCCCTATGAAGAGAATCCTTCTTGTATTGTTTTCAGGTTTTCTCCTGCTTTCGTGCGGCTCTTCTGGCACTAAAGTGGTAAAGCCACGCACGCATAAAATGTGGTCGAAGGGAAACAGGTACGTGATCGATATTCCCGTTGGCACCCGTCATATTCAAATGTTCGAACGGAAGCGAACCAAAATAGTGAGGATGAAATGAATTAGTCTACGGTCAATAGTCAATAGTTTAATAGTCCATAGTCAATAGTTGGTTCCTCCTATGGACTATCGACTAAACGACCATCGACTACGAAAGCCCCTTCAAAACCATCTCCACATTCTTGCGAAAGAAAAACTTTACCGGACTTATCTGCTGCATGTGAGCCGTTATTACGGAACCATAGAAAACAGCAGTCAGCAGGTTGCTTAAGTCGCGCGTGGATGCGGATTTCGTTACTTCTTTTTTAAAGATTGCTTCCAATGTCAGCTTCTCAAACATTTGATCGAGCGATTGAATCTCTACTAAATGAATATCTGCAATTTCAGGGAACAAAAGTTTCTTTTCTTCCGCTTTAAGCGGGAAAGGTTTTGGCGGTCGCTTCAGGTCCGACAGGTAAGCAAACAAACTTTGAATTATACCCGGATGTGTTTCACAATCTTCAGCCAGTTTATCAAACAAAAATGTAATACCGGCAATCCCTTCTTTTGGTTTGTCTTTAAACTCTACGGCACGCTTCAGGCACCAAACCCGAAAGTAATACAGCAGGATATCTTCCTTCTGCGGAAAATATTTAAACAGGGTTACCTTGGAGATTTTGACTTTTGAACAAATCTCTTCTATGTACAAATCATCAAACGATTTTTTACCGATCAATTTCAGTGTGTGATCGAGGACACTCAGTTTCAGCCGTGCGGCTTTTTCTTTTCTCAGGCTCATGCATGGTATTCTTCGCTCGGAAGTAATACATTTAGCCCCACAAAACCAACCCCATTATCCATGAAGCGCTTCCTTATTCTTCTACTGGCTGTTACAATCCTTGCGTGTAATGCAAAGAAAGAAAAAGTTATTGGCCTGGTAGCCGATTCTGCCATGGTAGTTTCAGCGCATCCCCTTGCTTCGCAAGTTGGGGTAGACATTATGAAGAAAGGCGGTAATGCAATTGATGCTGCCATTGCGACTCAATTTGCTTTGGCAGTTGTATTTCCTGCAGCCGGAAATATTGGTGGCGGTGGATTTATGGTTGTGCGATTAAATGACGGTACAGTTGCCACACTTGACTTTCGCGAAAAAGCTCCCGGCAAGGCAACAACAACTATGTACCTCGATAAAGAAGGAAATGTGATTGAAGGGCTGAGCACAGAAGGTCATCTTGCTTCCGGTGTACCGGGATCGGTAGACGGAATGGTGGAAGCCCATAAAAAATATGGTACACTTCCGTGGAAAGAATTGGTTCAACCGGCCATTGATTTGGCGCTCAAAGGATTTACCCTGACCGAACGTGAAGCTACCTGGTTTAATGAAATGAAGGAAGATCTCATTAAGTACAATACGGTTCAACCTGAATTTCTGTTGAAAGATAACTGGCAGAAAGGAGACTCTATCACATGGACTGAATTAGGGCACACGCTGGAACGCATTCGCGACCAGGGCCGGGCAGGTTTTTATGAAGGTAAAACGGCAGAAGATATTGTAGCTGAGATGGAACGCGGAAAGGGTTTGATTACACGCGAAGATTTAAAAAATTATTCTTCCGCCTGGCGCGATCCGATAGTAGCTGACTATAAAGAGTATAAAGTGATTTCCATGCCGCCATCATCCAGCGGTGGCATTTGTTTGGTGCAGCTTTTAAAATCCGTAGAACCCTATCCCATTAAATCATGGGGTTTTAATTCGGCAGAAACCATTCATTTAATGACAGAGGCTGAACGCAGGGTGTATGCCGACCGGGCCATTTACTTAGGCGATCCTGATTTTTATAAAGTTCCCGCTAAACAAATGCTGGACGCTCAATATAATGACGAGCGCATGAGCACCTTCGATCCATCGAAAGCAACTCCCAGTTCTGAAATAAAAGAAGGTGTCATTGCAGGCTACGAATCGGAAGAGACCACGCACTTTTCAATTGTGGATGCAAAAGGAAATGCGGTGGCCGTTACCACTACGATCAATGGCTGGTTTGGTTCGCATGTGGTGGTGCCGGGTTCTGGGTTCTTTTTGAACAATGAAATGGATGACTTCAGTTCGAAGCCGGGCGTGCCCAATATGTTTGGCGTGCTGGGCGCTGAAGCAAATAAGATTGAACCTAACAAACGCATGCTTAGTGCGATGACCCCGACTATCCTTGAAAAGGACGGTAACCTTTTTATGGTGGTGGGCACACCGGGTGGTTCTACCATTATCACTTCCGTGTTTCAGGTAATATTAAATGTTACCGAGCATGGCATGGGTATGCAGGAAGCGGTTAATGCGAAACGGTTTCATAGCCAATGGCTGCCTGATGTTGTAATACCTGAAACCGGAGCACTTACTGAAAAAGACAGTTTGCAATTAGTGAACCTCGGGCATAAGATTACTCCCCGCAGAGCGATTGGCCGGGTGGATGCCATATTAGTTTTGCCTAACGGAAAGTTAGAAGCCGGTGCCGATAACACGCGAGGCGATGATAAGGCGGTGGGATATTAAAAAATTTAATCTATATTCTATTTTAGCCGTTGGTGTTTGCGAAGACTTGTGCCTGCGCACCGAAGTACTTTCGGCACACTGGTGCGTGCAAGCTCACCAACAACGATTTTGTGACTAACCTGTTATCCTCGTTCATCTTGTTTGTTGGTCAGGAAGACACAACAAAGGCCGAAGGCGTGCGAACAC
>CAZNRJ010000309.1:0-5080 GCA_964574945.1 uncultured Ohtaekwangia sp.
CGCAAAAATGAGCCAGTAGAATTGTAAATGAACATCTCAGTAATCATCCCCGCAAAGGACGAACAGGAATCGATACCAGAACTTAGCCAGTGGATAAGCCGTGTGATGCAAACGCACGGCTTTTCTTATGAGGTTCTTTTTGTGGATGACGGAAGCACCGATGGCACGTGGCAGGAAATCCAAAAGGCAAATCTTTTAAACCCATCTTTTAAAGGTGTAAAGTTCAATCGCAATTTTGGTAAGTCGGCTGCCCTTCAAACGGGTTTCAAAATGGCTAAGGGAGATGTTGTAATCACCATGGATGCGGACTTACAGGATAGCCCTGATGAAATTCCTGAGTTGTACAAGATGATCAGGGAACAAGGGTATGATCTTGTTTCAGGGTGGAAGAAAAAACGTCATGATCCGGTTTCGAAAACATTGCCGTCAAAATTTTATAATGGGTTAACAAGAAAAATCTCTGGCATTAAGCTGCACGATTTCAATTGCGGATTGAAAGCATATAACCATGCGGTGACTAAAAATATTGTAGTGTATGGCGAAATGCACCGCTACATACCGGTGATTGCCAAGTGGGCGGGCTTTACGAAGATAGGCGAGAAGGTAGTGGAACATCATGAGCGCAAATACGGAAAGAGCAAATTCGGCTGGACGCGCGTTCGGGGATTGCTTGACCTGCTTACCATCATGTTTGTAGGCAAGTTTACCAATCGGCCTATGCATTTCTTTGGCGTGTTGGGCGTGCTTTCATTTTTAGTTGGCTTTGTCCTCACCTTGAAAATTTTCTGGGATAAGCTCGATGCGCTGTTCATTTCAAAAATCCCTATCAAGCGACAAATTACCGAACAACCTATTTTCTTTTTGGCGTTGGTTGCCCTCGTTATTGGCGTTCAGCTTTTCCTTACGGGATTTATTGCTGAGCTATTGACACGGCAATCCGTTTCAAAAAAGAAATATCTTGTAATTGACAGGGTAGGAATTCAAAGTTCAAAGTTCAAAGTTGAAAATGAAAAGTAGGATTTTGGTTTACTTTCAACTTTGTGCTTTTTACTTTTAAACTCCAATGAACTTATTTTCCCGTACCTTTGTAATCTCGATTGAATCGTTCGTTGATTTAGTATTACCAATTGCATAACTGCCTATTTGCCAACTTTTCAAAACGGGGCTGACCGGTTTTGACAGGATGTTTGAGGGTGTATGCCAGCATGCAGGCTCGTGGGATGAGAGCCTTGAAAGATAGTCCTACAACCATAAGTGGCGAGAATACTTACGCCATGGCTGCTTAATCTAACCCAAGGTTAGATTTTGCTTATCCGCTGATAAGATCGGTGGAGGCCATCATTGCCCGGTGCTCTGTTTAGCGGTGCCGGAACCGCAGTGTCGACAGCATAAACTGGGCCTCGTTGTTGTTGCGCAACGATGTCGAGATAACAGTAACTACGGAAGTGTTTAGGCTGTTGCCTGGCTTGCACGTCCTGACAATCAAAGGCAACTAAGCATGTAGAACGTACACGTTCATCTTCTCTGGACCAGGGTTCGATTCCCTGCAGCTCCACTCATTGAGTTCCGGCAGGCAGGCCTGCAGCTCCACATCATTTCAATTTTAGATTTTTTATTGAAAGGTAAGGGTTCCCTGCCTGCCGAAGCGGCAGCGCAGGCAGGGATTCCCTTGCAGCTCCACTCATTCGCCATAGCTTTAGGCGAACTCTAAAACCCGTGGTTCGTGTCCCCACGAAACACCCTTTCACTTCATCAGATTCTTCGCAGCTCCACATCATTTCAATTTTAGATTTTTTATTTGAAAGTAAGGGTTCCCTGCCTGCCGAAGCGGCAGCGCAGGCAGGGAGTTCCGGCAGGCAAGCCTGCAACTCCACTCGTTCGCCATAGCTTTAGCGAAGGCGGGCTCTTTCGAGTTCCGGCAAGTCTGCCAACATTTTTTTGGACTTCAGCCAATTTGAAAAATCCAGAATCTATTACGGATTCTGGATATCTGAATTAAATTTGTCCTGGCCATTTTAAATTTAGTGTTCATTTTCTAATAGAGAAGCATAAATCAAGTATGGCTAAAAAATGCTACTTTATACGTTGATTCCCCATTTAAATGGCCATATCTAAACTTTCTATCATTATACCGGCATACAATGAAGAACGAACCATTCATTTAATACTTGACCGGATAAAGGCAGTTGAGCTTACACATCATATCGAAAAGGAAATCATTTTGATAAATGATTGCTCACAAGATAATACACATCAGGCGATACAAGCCTATCAATTAGCCAATCCTGCTTTGAATATTCGCTACTTTGAAAATAGCACAAACAGGGGTAAGGGATTTTCATTGCGCGTTGGGATTGCAGAAGCAACAGGCGACTACGTGATCATCCAGGATGCAGACCAGGAATATGATCCCAGGGATTATAACCGATTATTACTCCCTATTGTTGAAGGATTTGCCGATGTGGTTTACGGATCGCGCCTGATGAGTGGTGCACCACACAGAATTTTATTTTTCTGGCACTCCATTGGAAATAAAATTTTGACATTCATTTCTAATATGTGTTCAAACCTCAACCTGACAGACATGGAAACCGGGTATAAACTTTTCCGCTCAGAAATTATTAAGAATGTCAGGCTTAAGGAAAACAGGTTTGGCTTTGAACCTGAGGTGACTGCAAAAATTGCAAGGATTCCGCAAATCAGGATTTATGAGGTAGGTATATCTTATTATGGACGCACCTATAAGGAGGGGAAAAAGATAAACTGGAGGGATGGCGTTCATGCCATCTATTGTATAATCAAGTATAATTTTTTTGCAAAGAATGGAAAGTAAGGCTAAGTGGTTGCTTTTGCTCCCTGTAATCTGTGTGTATGTAACTGGCATGTTCACGGATGTAATGAAACCCGATGCAGCACAATACGCTACCATGTCAGTTGAAATGCTGAAAACCGGAAACTACCTTGAATTATTTTACAGGGGCGAGGACTATATCGATAAGCCTCCTTTAATTTTTTGGGTCTCTGCCCTTTCATTTAAATGTTTTGGCATTTCCAATTTTTCTTACAAGCTCCCGTCTGTTCTGTTCTGCTTATTGGGGTTGTTTGCCTCTTATCGGTTAAGTAAACTCTTATACACAGAACGAGCCGGATTTTATACGGTCTTAATTCTATCTACAGCACAGGCCTGGTTTCTCAACAACCAGGATGTTAGAACCGATACGATTTTGGCAGCGTGTACCATTTTGGCTATTTGGCAGTTAACGGCTTTTGGTCAGAATGGAAAATTGCTTCACATTGTTTATGCTTCAATAGGAATTGCAGGAGCCATGCTTACCAAAGGGCCTGTGGGATTAATGGTTCCGGGCTTGGCCATGGCAACGCATTATATACTCAGAAGGGAATGGAAGTTGTTTTTTCAATGGCAGTATTTGCTTTTGCTTCTTCTGGTGTTTGTCTTTATAAGTCCCATGCTCTACGGATTATACACTCAGTTCGATCTGACAGGCAACAAGAACACCTATAACGGTATTATTAAATCAGGTCTGAAATTTTATTTCTGGACGCAAAGTTTTGGAAGGTTAACAGGGGAAAGTACCTGGCGCAACTCTTCCGGCCCCCTGTATTTTACACATACTTTTTTATGGACATTTCTTCCCTGGTCTTTGATCTTTGTAATAGCTTTTGCAAAAAAATTATGGAAAGTATTCCGGCAACGGTTCTTTATTATGAATTCCGAAGAGGCCATAACGTTGGGGGGTATACTTTTTCCGTTCATTGCCTTCTCACTCTCTCACTATAAGCTCCCGCATTATATTTTTGTATTCTTTCCATTAGCTGCGATAGTGACAGGAAAGTACCTTGCAGATATTGTTGAGTTGGGCCTGCATTCAGGAAATTATAAGGCATTACGCATCGTTCAATTAATAGTATCCGCGGTAGTACTCATCATTCCCCTTCTGATTTGCTACGTAGTTTTTCCACTAAGTAATTTTTGGATATGGAGTGTGCTGGTTGTTGGTTTTGTACTGGTGATTTATCTGGCTTTCAAAAAAGGATATGGGTTTAATCAGTTGATACTCCCTACATTTATATCGGCCATTACCTTGAATTTTATTCTCAACATTCACTTTTACCCTTCATTATTAAAATACCAGACAGATGGTGTTGCAAGTCAAAAAATAAGATTGTCAAGCGACCTTCCCTATGTTGGCTATAAATTCCGATCGTATAGTTTGGATTTTTACTACCAGGGTTCCGTTCCTATGATTGAGAGTATGGAAACCTTGTTAAGTTTATATAAAAATCAAACCGTGTGGGTTTACACGCGGGGGGAAGGGTATGAAGAGTTGCAGGGGAGTCCAATAGAAATCATCTCTCTTCAAAAGTTAGATCACTATCAGGTTACGAGGTTATCGCTTAAATTTTTGAAACCTGGTTCCAGGGATGCGCAAACCGATATCCATTATTTATTGCAGGTGAAAATTCCATAGGGATAAACACTTTCAACGGAGTCATTCAATCACTCTTCATCATTGTACAAAACAAAAAAGGTTGACATTACTGTCAACCTTTTCGTAACGAACGAATGTTCCTTACTTCTTTTTCTTAGCTGCTTTCTTTGCCTTCTTAGCAACTTTCTTTTTTGCGGCTTTCTTTGCTTTTTTTGCCATAGCATTTTTTGTTTTAGTTAAACATATATTGAAAACTGAGTTGAAATAAATAACAAATTGTGTATAAAGCAAATGTTGACCATCGTTTTTACTATTCGTGAGATGCTGCATGATGTTCATCAAATAATTTTTTTGTGAAAATTTTTTTCAACCGGCATGCGTACGTTTATATAAAACATTAATAACATTATTAAAAATGTTGCTATACAGCGTGTATTCTCACTTTTTATAAATCATATTTTTATCGTGCATTCATTTTCTATTTTATAAAATCAGCTGGAAGGTTGCATTGAAAGGAAGAAATAGCATCAAAAAATAATTTAAAATATTTTTTGAGCAGGAACATATTTTATTATAAAATGATCCGAATGTTCTACCTTTGTGGCATCACATTCAAAATACCGGCTCCG
>CAZNRJ010000310.1:0-1499 GCA_964574945.1 uncultured Ohtaekwangia sp.
CCTCTTAGTATAAGAAATAAATTTCGGGCATTAGTCCAACTTTGTCCACAATTTTCTTAGGTACGATCAGCGAAGCACCATGACCCAGGTCAGTTCTATAACATTGATCATATTGACCAGAATCTTGTTCCATCAAGCCTAGGCGTTTGCCGCGACCGGTGTACTTATTTATGGCGATAGCTCCGGCATATTGAATCGTTCTTTCATCTTCAAAAAGTACTTTGGGAGAGGCAATTCCGGCATCAGGATGGTTCTCTATAAAATCAATAATTGGTTCCAGAAAGTCAGGGTAGAGGATGGTATCATTATTAAGGAGAAAATAGTAATCTCCCTTGGCCGCCTTAATCCCTAAATTGTTGCCACCTGCAAATCCAAGATTTTTTTCGCTCTGAATAAAATGAACGTTTGGAAATTTTTCTTTTAGTTCAGGAGTGGGTTTTCCTGTGGGTGAGTCGTTGTCAACAACAATTATTTCAACGTTTGGATAGGTTATTCTTTGCGCAGACTCCAAAAAACTGATAGTCTCCTTGATGTGTATGTAGTTGATGGTTATAAAGGATACAAGAGGATAATTGGATGGCATCAGGATTCCTGTTTAGGTGTGTGAGCACCATGGGGTGTATGGATAAATTTCTTGTTTGCTCCTTTTAAACGAAACAAGAGCAGGAACATCTGGATAAAGATAAGTGGCAATGAGAAAATGGAAGTCACTAACCGCCTTGACCAGAATTCTCGTGGGATCGCCATAATGATAGATAATGTATTTAGTGTAAATAATCCTAACCAGAGGGTGTAGGAGTAATGAAGATAGGGTGCAATAACAATGCTAAGAACTGTTAGCGTGGTGAGGAGCCCGATGTTGATTAAACGCGGTAGCTGAATATTCCTGAGCACTGCACTGTTAAAGAAGGTGAAATCACCTTTGAACAGGGCTACTGTCCCTGAGATAAAGTATTTGCGTAAATAAAAGTATTGACTGGAAATCCATCGCTTCCGTTGATTTTGAAAGGCTTTATTTTGCGAAACTTTCTCGTCATATACGATGGCGCTTTTAAGGTATGCCACCTTTATTCCATCAAGAAGCAGCACCACTTCCAGTTCACGGTCAAACCCCCCCACGGAGCTCATGGAGCTAAGTTTTTCCTTGAGGGTAATAAAATCAAAAGCTACCCCCGATCCACTGATGGATGAGGAAAGCCCCAAGCTTACAGTTCCCTGGCGAAAAATATGATTGTTGATCGCTTCGCTAATACCATCCAATACGGCAAGCGAGTTGTTTTTGTTTTTAGGTTTTCGCTGACCTTGTATTGCTTTTGCAGAAGGAGAGGCAATGGAGTTTATAGTTTTGAGGAAATCATAATCCATTACATTATCGGCATCCAGAATTACAGCGTAATCGTAATTATTTTCAAGATTTTGAAGGGTATAATTTAAAGATTTTACTTTAGTGCTGCTTTCAAATTTCACTTCAACTACCTGGATAGGCAATTCACGAAGCT
>CAZNRJ010000310.1:1509-3480 GCA_964574945.1 uncultured Ohtaekwangia sp.
GCTTAACCAATGTTGCTGGTTGCAAAGAATCTGCAATAATAACCACTGTATATTGATTATGCGGATAAGATTGGTTCAATGCACGCTGGGCTACTTCCAGTATTACGGAGTCTTCCTTATAGCAGGGAATCAGCACGCAAAATCTTGAATAAGATTGAGAGGTATTTTTAGCGGGCTCTCTGTAAAAAAACCCGCTTACCGAGAACAGTGTGGTATAGAGAACAACGTAAACGAAATAGGACAGAACGATGAGCTCAAAAATCCACATTAAATTGTTATTAGCTGCCAGAAATTACTGGCGAAGTTAACTATACTTTCTCTTTTTGAAACAAGGCAGGGAAAGTTGAGAAAATAATTTTCATGTCCATGGAAAAAGAATTTTTCATGGCATATTGAACATCCAGGTGAATTCGCTCATCCAAAGACATCTCCGCATTTCCACGCTTGGTTACTTGCCAAAGACCTGTGATACCCGCAGGCGCCATAAACCGCCAGGCAATTTGATCTTTTGTTAACCGTTCGGCTTCATAAAGGGGTAATGGCCTGTTACCTACGATAGACATATCACCTTTTAGCACATTAAGAAGCTGTGGTAATTCATCTAAACTTGAATTTCTCAGAAATTGACCAAAGGGAGTTACACGGGGATCGTCCTTGAGTTTAAAAAAGACAGAGCCTTTATCGTCTTCTTTGTATTGATTGAGGTGCGAAAGGTTCTTTAATTCTTTGTCTGCACCGGTTCGCATAGAGCGGAACTTGTAGAAATTAAAAATTTTATACCCTGAACCGGCCCGTTTTGAAATATAAAAAACGGGGCCTCGTGATTCCAGCTTAATAACGAGTGCGATAAATACTAATAGCGGGGATAATACAAGTAAGGCAACTAAAGAGATAATGACATCCGTAAGCCTCTTCAGTTTCCAGATTTTAATTGAGTTTACCGGTTGAACTTTGGTAGTTTCGTACGGTTTACCCTGACGCTTGTTTTTATACGCTTTGATTTTTTTGATGAAAGCCAGCCTTGTTTGCATTGTATCGGTAAGGGCTCCAAACAGATAATCATCCACTTTAAACTGAAGCGCTTTTTCCTTATAACCCATCTCAAATTTTGATGAATATAGTACGAATGGGATTTCAAACTTCTTCAGAAGCTCAGCTAATTTGTGCATCTGCACCTGATCGGCATCTGATTCGATAAAAACTGCATCGATGTGCAGGGTTCCGTTTAGGATGGCTAAAGAAGTATCTTCAACAGACATAAAAGAGAAATACCAATTCTCTTGTGTGTAGTCGAATTGACGGCCTTTGTCTGATATTTCGACAAACACAATGTGTGTTGTAATGCCCGATAGTGTAGCTTTTTGAAAATTTTTCACAGGTGTATCAAATTCTATTCTCATCGATCAATTGAAAGGGGATTTTCCAGCCTTTTAAATGTATTCTCAATCTCTTCAATAAGTAACTTGGGTTCAAAAGGTTTAATTAAATAATTGCTCGCTCCCAGGTTCAGGCATCGTTTACGCTGCTCGGGATCTTCCGATGCAGACAATATAATTACGGGAATATCCCTTAAAATTCCACTCGAACGTACATTTTCTAACAACTCAATGCCATCCAAGGAAGGCATCTTGATATCTGAAATGATAAGGTTGGGAAGGTTGCCATCTGATAACCATGAGAGAGCTTCCAGGCCATTTCTCATAATTATCGGGTCATATTTACCGGTCAAAATCTTCTCTAAAAGCCAGCAAAGAGGCTCATCATCCTCTATTACCAATACCTTTTTCATACCCCTTGTAGATTAAAGCCCAAAAACCCTTAAAACCTCATAATCAAATTGAAAATGAAGTTTTAATACCAAAATCGCTACTACAGACCCACTGTTTGAATCTCAAGCATCCGAATCTTGTCGCGCTCTACGACATCAAGTCCGACGACAACGACGACCGCTGGGTGGTGATGGAGTACGTT
>CAZNRJ010000310.1:3490-5067 GCA_964574945.1 uncultured Ohtaekwangia sp.
AGATCAAACAGAATAGGCAACTTAGTCAATAGTTCTTTTTACTACAATGATTTCAATTATAATTTCAAATTTAACCCCTTAATAAATACCCTGTGTTATCTAAGTTTAAAAGTTTTAGAAAATTCCGGGTATAAAATTTAACCTGCAACGGACAAATTTCAAGTAATGCAATCCGTTGCATTACTTTACGCCTTACTTCATTATGAATAGGTTATGAAATCAGTAAGCTTACTCTTTATTCTCGGTTGCTCGGTCTGTGCAAAGGCACAATATGAGAATGGATTTCCATTTGGAAAAATAACCTATGATGAGTTTAGCAGCAAACCGGTTGGCCTTGATACCAGCGCCTACGCAATCGTGCTGAATGAATTTGGTGAAGCGTATATCGATAACGGTGGTGAAAATAATTTACTTCTTGAATATCATGTGAAGATTAAGATTTTAAGCAAGCAAGGATTAGACCGGGCAAATTTTGAAATACCCCTGCGCAAAGGTGAACGAAGCAAGGAAACGGTTCGCTCGGTAGAGGGCATAACCTATAACCTTGTGAACAATGTGATTACAACTACCCGGTTTGACAGCAGGCAGGTTTTTACAACTAACCTTCATCAATACCGGGATGCCTATAAGTTTACAATGCCGGCAGTAACGGTAGGGAGCATAATTGAAGTTCGATATACGCTTGAGTCCCCTTTTATCTTTAATTTCTGGCCGTGGAAATTTCAATCAGACATTCCAAAAATGAGGAGTGAATTCTGGGCCCGTATTCCGGGCAACTATGTTTATAACATGTCGTTGCAGGGTTTCCTTAAACTACAAATGAATGAATCTTCATTAGTCAAAGAATGCTTTACCCCCGGATCGAACAAAGCCGATTGTGCGCTTTATAAATATGCTATGACTCATGTTCCGGCATTTGTAGAGGAAGACTACATGACAGCGAGAAGTAATTTTATTTCCGGAATCAATTTTGAGTTATCCGAAATAAAACATTTTGATGGAAGGGTGGCTAAGTACACCAAAACATGGCGCGATGTCGACAGGGAATTAAATACAGATGAGAGCTTTGGCATCCAGGTAAGAAAAGGAAAAAATGTCTGGTCAGACAGGATAGCAGGACTTTCAAAAACAGAAAGTGATCCGCTTAGGAAAGCGTCATCGATCTATGAAATGATCCGTGATTGGTTTGTATGGAATGGAGTTTACGGAAAGTATACGGAAGCAGGTTTGAAAAAAGCATCCGAATCCCGTAAGGGAAATATCGGGGATATTAATTTGACGTTGGTTGCGGCTTTGCAGGAAGCCGGACTTTCGGCTAACCCTGTAATATTAGCAACCCGCGAGGTGGGTTTGCCAAACCAGCTTTATCCTGTTATTTCTGATTTCAATTATGTGATTGCAAGCGTTGATATACAGGGCGAAAAATATTTATTAGATGCCTCTGATCATTTTTTACCTTTTGGATTATTACCGGAACGCTGCTTAAATGGCAGTGGGCGGCTTATCAGTAAGAGAGAAGAAGATTGTTATTTTCGATCTCATTTTTTAGGAGTGTGTGATGAGGATTATTCTCTTGC
>CAZNRJ010000311.1:0-4954 GCA_964574945.1 uncultured Ohtaekwangia sp.
TCAATTTCAACAAGTCGCTGGTGAATTCATCGTTCAATCCCATCGCCCGGCATAATGCAATCCGGGTTTTAATAATTTCCTCCCATCGATTAACCTGGAGGATCGTTACGTTATTCTCTTTTTTGTACTGGCCAATTTTTTCTGAAATCTTCATACGTGCCGAAAGCTTTTGCATGATCTCATCGTCCAACTGATCTATTTGCTCACGCAGAATACTAAGCGTATCCTTAAATGTTTTATTGTCGGTAGTTTGTGTACGCACCACTAATCCATCTATGATCTTGCCTAACGCTGTGGGAGTTACTTGCTGCTTCGCATCGCTCCATGCGGCATCAGGGTTAATGTGACTTTCAATCATCAAGCCAGCCATGTCGAGGTCAAGCGCTTTTTGCGATACGAACGAAATCAAATCCCGGTTTCCGGCAATGTGACTCGGATCGCAAATCATATCCAACTCGGGCACGCGCGTTTTCAATTCGATGGCAAGATCCCACATAGGTGCATTGCGGAACGGGCCTTTTTCAAAAGAAGAAAACCCGCGATGGATAGCTGCCATCTTGGTGATACCCGCTTTGCTTAAACGTTCTAAAGCACCTAACCATAATTCTACATCCGGGTTGATCGGATTCTTAACCATCACCGGAATATCAACACCTTTCAAAGCATCCGCCACTTCCTGCACTGAGAATGGGTTCACGGTTGTGCGGGCCCCTACCCAAAGGATATCCACACCGGCTTTTAAACATGCTTCCACGTGAGCCGCATTGGCAACTTCCGTGGTAACAGGCAACCCGGTTTCCTGCTTGGCGCTGATCAGCCATTTCAATCCTTCTTCACCGGCTCCTTCATACTGACCAGGCCGTGTGCGCGGCTTCCAAATACCCGCGCGCAAGGCATGCACTTTTCCTGTGGCAGCAATTTGTTTAGCTGTGGCAACCATTTGCTCTTCTGTTTCCGCACTGCACGGTCCGCTGATAATTATCGGGCGATCGGCCTTCATCCACGATGAAACAGGTTCAAGTTGTAATCCTTTCTTTGTCATAACCCTTAAAATTAACTTTTTATAAATTCTGTTTTAGTTGTAACTGATTCTTTGATGCTCGTTTCTTTTGTTTGCTTCCCTGACTGGCCATCTAATATCCTTCGGATTTCATTTGCTGCCGTCATAATGCGATGAATCTCTTTCGTATCACGCTTCATTAAATGATAATGAAACTTTTGCAAGTGCATGATGTATTCTAACAACGCCTGACTCAAATATTCTACATTCTGCTCAAAGATTGGCGCCCACATATCAGGCGAACTTTTTGCCAGGCGCACAGTGGATTCAAAACCACTACCCGCCAAATCGAAAATATTTTTCTTATCCTTTTCAATATCCAACACAGTTTGGCCCAATAGAAAAGAACTTACGTGCGATAAGTGCGATACATAAGCGACATGACGGTCATGTTCGTCAGGCTCCATAAAAATGGTTTTCATTTCCAGGGTGTCGAATACTTTAGTTGCTAACGTCAATGCCTGCACCGATGATTTTTCGGCTTCACAAATGATGTTGGTCTTTCCTTTGAACAATCCATCGAATGCAGCCGTGGGGCCTGAGTTTTCCGTACCGGCAATGGGATGCGATGCCACAAACTGAGCGCGCTTCGGATGGCTCGAAACCGATTTGCAGATTGAAGTTTTGGTAGAGCCAGCATCAATGACAACTGCCTCTTTTTTTATTGCATCCAACACAGATGGTAAAAAAGCGTGCAATGCGTTCACAGGAATGGAGAGAATAACCAAGTCGGCTTGCGCGATGGCTTTATCTTCTGTAAGAATTTTATCAACCAATCCTAACTCAACTGCCTTGGCTGCGTGACCCGCATTCATGTCCACGCCAACGAGTTCCGTTACCAATCCTGCTTTGCGCAAGCTTAACGCGATAGAGCCTCCTATTAATCCTAATCCTATAACGGTTACTTTCATACTTATTCAGGCATGAGCCTTTTCAACGTTTGATTTGTGGACAAACTTTGCAATCCTTCCATGGGCTTCTAATAATTTATCTTCCGTTGCACATAATGAAATTCGAATGAACCTCTTTCCGGCATCTCCAAAAATAAATCCGGGTGTTATAAATACTCTTGTACCATAAAGGATTTCATCAATCCATTTCTCTACATCCTTAACTTTTTCAGGAGCCTTTGCCCACACAAACAATCCTGATTGATTTTCGGAATAGCTACAGCCGAGTTCGCTCAATACTTTTTTAGCAGCAGTTCTTCTTTTTTTATAAACAGCATTCAATTCTGTAAACCAGCTATCGCCATTCTTCAGGGCTTCTACTGCTGCCTGCTGCAAGCCTAAAAACATACCGGAATCCATATTGCTTTTCACACGCAACACTGCATCTACATAATCCTTATTACCTGCTACCCAGCCAATACGCCAGCCCGCCATATTGTGCGACTTACTGAGCGAATTTAATTCCAATGCTACTTCACTTGCACCTTCAATGGATAGAATACTTAATGGCGAATCGTTTAAGATTAGGGAATACGGGTTATCATTTACAATCAGAAAATTATTTTTTCTGGCGAGATCAATAAGTTCTTTTAATTCAGCCGATGATGCAGTTCTTCCTGTAGGCATGTGCGGAAAATTCACCCACATGATCTTCACCTTTGAAAGATCGCGTTGCTTTAGCTCTTCAACGTCAATACCCCAATCCAATGATTCTTTCATTTGATACGTGCTTACCTTAGCGCCAACAAGTTTAGCTACTGATGAATAGGTTGGATAGCCAGGGTCAGGGATCAAAACTTCCTCCCCTTCATTTACAAAAGCCATGGCAATGTGCATGATGCCTTCCTTCGATCCCATCAAAGGCAAAATTTCTGTTTCAGTATCTAAATCAACATTATACGTGGTCTTATAAAATGACTGGATGCCTTTGCGCAATGCCGGAATACCTTTGTAGTTTTGATAACAATGACTCGATTCCTTTTGCGATGTGGATATCAACGCTTCAATAGTCTCAGTTGAGGGTGAAAGATCAGGACTGCCAATCCCTAAATTAATTACAGGAAATTCCGGTGAGTCCAACCCACGTACCTCAGCTAATTTTTTACTGAAGTAGTACTCTTCCACGTTTGCAATCCGGTTTGCCGTCTTAATCATAACTTCTCTTTTAAACTCTATTTGTATTCCAATTTTGCTTTTTTGTACTCACCCAGAATATTCAGGTTCTTCACTTGCCTTAGTACTTCCTGAATAGCCACATCATAACTTTTTCTTCGCTTCCACTCCACATCAATGTGAATAGAATATTCGCTTGGTTTTCCAATAATAGGGATAGATTGAATCTTGGAAAGATTGATGCTATTGTCTTTGAATGTCATCAGTGCATCGGCCAAACTCCCCACTTCGTTGGCTACTTCAAAACTCAAAGAAGCTTTGTTGCTGTCTATAGTCGTTTTGATCTTTCTTGTTAAAATCAAAAACCTGGTAAAGTTCTTCTTATGGGTTTCAATTCGTTTCTCTAAAATATTCAAACCGAATTTTTTGGCAGCATACTCATTCGCGATTGCGGCTGTGGTTTTTAATTTTCCTTCCTTCACTTTGCGGGCCGACAAAGCAGTATCATCACTTTCCATGATTTGAACGCCATTTAACTTGTGCAAGTAATCGGAACATTGGCGAATGGCCATCGGGTGCGATTCAATATGTGTTAGCTCATTTAGCTTAACCCCAGGCATAGCGAGCAAGTGCATGTGAATGGGAAGGTAAATCTCACCTACAATCGAAAAATGATATTCCTGAAGAAGAAAATAGTTTGGTAAGATGCTTCCCGCGATTGAATTCTCTATGGCCATCACCGCGTAATCAGCTTCGCCTTTTTTTAGTGACTCGCACAAGCGATGAAAGGAAAGACACTCAATGGTTTGAATAGGTTCCTGAAAATACGTGAGCGCAGCCACTTCATGAAAGCTGGTGGCTATTCCCTGGATCGCAATCTTTAACTTCTTCTTAGTCATAATTTTCAAAACGGGTTCAAATAAAAAGTCCCCCGAAGGCGGGGGACTTTTTTGAGTTTCTTTGTTTTATTTCATTCAACAAACCGATCCTCTTTCAAGTCCCTCGCAGGATTGATAAAAGAAGTAAAAATAAAATCGGTTGCTGTTCATTTCCTTATTTTAATAATAGGTTCGAAGAAAAACGAAAAAATCCGCTTCTGCAATATCTATGAATAATTTTTTGAAATATTTCCGATATAACTAACCGTTGTTAGCTAAAGTGTCAATATTGTTATTGATCGCAATGCCATTAAACCTCTATCTTTGACATAAATCAAGATCGAATGAAAAACCTTCAAATCCTGTTTGTTATTGGCTTACTGGTAATGAATGCATGCTCTAAAACCAGCGAGCATGATCATTCGGAGCATGATACCGAAACTGAAGAAAGTCCTAACCAGGCACTTTATGATCAGGTAATGGATGTTCATGATGAAGTGATGCCCCGCATGGATGACCTCATGAAACTCAAGCGCGAGTTGCAAGAAAAGATAGCCAACACACCCGACATGGTGGTTGAAAAGAAAGCACAATTAGAGAAGGTGATTTCTAATCTGGATTCTGCCAGCACAGCCATGATGAACTGGATGCACGAGTTCAACCCGCTGCCTGATTCTGTTGACCAGGAGAAAGCCCGTGAATATTTAGAATCGGAAATGGAGCGAATCAGGAAAGTGAAGAGTTTAGTTACCGAAACGATTGAAAAGGCAAAGGAAGAGACAACCAAAAATTAATTTACTTCCGGAATTTTGTTTGTCTTTTCGATGCTTTGTGATGCGGCAGTTCGTCTTTAGGTTTTTTACCGGCCTTCTCCCTGTTCTTTTGCTCAACGCGGATGTTATACCGAATTGCTCGCCAGTACTCACCACCATACCCTACTAATACTTCCGAAC
>CAZNRJ010000312.1:0-4953 GCA_964574945.1 uncultured Ohtaekwangia sp.
GCGAGGATGGAATAAATGAAATGATATCATTAAGAATGGCTTCCAGCTCAGAACCAAACGCAGCGTTTGATTGCTGGTTTCCATTCTTTACTACAGAAGGAGATGATCCACTACCTGCCAGAGATTTTGGGATTTTCCCCTCTTCAAAATTCGGATCTGATAAGCTGGTTTGTGGATCATAAATGTTGAATGAGCTTTGCCCATCACTCACAGAAGGCGATCGACCGCTACCCGCTACGGATTTTGGTAATCGACCAAGTTGCACGTTGGGCAATGATGGATTAAAATCAGTAAACGCAACCTGGTTAGTGGACTCGCTGAGCGATGGTGAAGTTCCTAATCCTGCAAAAGATTGCTGTGAATTGTATAAACTAAGCGCGGGCTCATTTGGATCAGTCACAAAATTTTGGCTTTGAGAATGACCTTGAATACCAGACGACTCAGCCGGCTGCTGCGGAGAAATACCACTGCCTTCAATAGATGGCGCAGAAAAGTAACTGTTCGCAAGTTTCTGCAACTCGTTTACAGAAGGCAACCCGTTATGATCAAGATCAGTAAAGTCCATTCCTATTTATACTCGTGATATTTTGTTATTTCAACGTCATCCAGTACGGCAATTGCATCATCCACCAAAACGGCTAATGAACAATAGAGCGAGATCAAATAGGACGCAATGGCTTTGTCGTTGATACCCATAAAACGCACCGAAAGCCCCGGGGTTTGTTCACCGGGTAATCCGGGCTGAAAAAGACCTACCACACCCTGCCGGGATTCGCCTGTTCGCAGTAATACAATTTTAGATTTTCCTTTTACGATCGGCACTTTATCGGATGGAACCAACGGTACTCCCCGCCATGTAATGAATTGTGAACCAAATAAAGATACTGTGGGTGGCGGCACACCTCTTCTTGTGCACTCGCGGCCGAAAGCTGCTAACGTAAGCGGATGAAGTAAAAAGAATCCAGGCTCCTTCCACACTTTGGTGAGCAATTCATCCAAATCGTCTGGTGTTGGTGCACCCGTTCTTGTTTTTATACGCTGAGAAGCATGCACGCTGTTTAACAATCCATATTCAGTATTATTGATTAGTTCACTCTCCTGTTTTTCTTTTACGTTTTCAATTACCAGGCGAAGCTGTTCGCTGATTTGATTGTAAGGCTTGCTGTACAAATCCGAAACACGTGTATGCACATCCAGTAATGTATTTACCGCTGATAAATTATACTCGCGAGGGTTAGGGACGTAATCCACAAACGTGTGTGGAATTTCGTGTTCGTCTCTTGTAGAACAATCCACTTCTACATTGTCTTCATCTTTTACTTTGTTAAGGCGGTAAACACCAGACTCCACAGGCACCCAGTTGAGCAGGCGGGTAAGCCATCGCGGGATGATTTTTTGCATTTGAGGAACGGTGCGCGTAGCAATGGCGAGTTGCCTGGCTGCTACATCACCTAAAGCCGTTTGTTGTTTGGTTTTTGATTCTGCCATAATAAGAAATTAAGGGTTATCTGCTATTTATTCGTATTGATCTTCGTTAGTCGTTTTCCACTTTAAGCACACTATTATTCCAATTTTAATCCTAAACTATTTTTTGTTTGTGAGAACCATAATCTTTTTCACCTGCTTTGATTTCGATAGGTAATACATTTTGCCTGGGTGGCAGCGGGCACGTTGCATACGGTGAGAACACACAGGGTGGATTATAGGCTCTATTAAAATCAATGAACGTCTTTCCTTCTGCATCCGGTTTTTTAACATAGATAAAACGTCCGCCACCATACGTTTCGTTGCCACTGGTTGAATCGGCAAACACAATAAACAATTCATCTTTGCCCCCTTGCAGTGCATCCAGCCGGTAGGTTTCTCCATATACATCAAACACGATTGACCCAGGCGAACGTTGTGGTGTGGTTTGGCCCAGCACATTTGTGATATCTATGGTTTTCAATGAATCTGCTTTTTCAAAGCGTGCTTCCAAACGCCATTGCACATCAATCGGAAATCGATCTACACCTTTGAAGTTAGCTACTGCTTCACTATCCAAATCGCGCAAGCGAATTCCAATTTTATCGTCACGCTTGATGATGCTCCACCGAAGCGTTCCATATTCCAATTGAGGCGCTTTGGCAGAATCTGCATGAAAAATCTGGGGATTGCTCAATGGCGCACCATTGGAAAGGATGGTGACTTCCCTGGCCGGAAAAATGGAAACTGTATTGTCTTTCACCAAAAAATATCCAGACTTATCGGGTACTGTTCCTTTTGGGAACACAATATTATTTTGATCACCACTTCCAAATAAGTTGATGCCCGGCTCCAGCCAATAAAGGCCCACCAGGTTTACCCATCCATTCGGTGCCTTCACATCTTCAATGCGTTTGGCATGCCAAACGCATTTAATTCTGCTTCGTAGGCTTGAAGCTCTTCGGGGGTCATCGATTGTTTAGATGAGCAAGCAAATGCCAAAACTGCCGCAAGTACAATAAAGCGCTTTTCCATCATTTGATTTTATTGTAAAAAACCCGGCAAACTAACTCAGTATCTACAGGTTCTATTAGTCTATAAAATTAGTAGACAAATATATAGTTTTTCATTTACATTGAACTGTATTCAAAGATTTATCCGTAAAGATTTTGAGGAAATTTTACTTCCTGAGAAAGCTCCCTTCCGGTCAGGCTTTAGGTTTAAAGCCTATCTTAATTTACAGATCATCGTCAGCCTGACTGCGCTGTTTTTCTTTACGCTATACTTTAATCAATTAACTTCCGTAAATATCTTTTTTGGAAGCGTATGGCAACCTTCGTTGGTTATTGCAGATAATTGATAAAATTATCCAAAAGGCATTAAAATGTATTCTGAAATTTATAATATTGAAACTAACCATGCGAGCATTCTTTTTCATTTTTGGCCTTTTGATAACATCAGGTGCATTTGCGCAGGTAGTGGTAAAAGGTGTTGTGTATGATCGCGATGGCCCGATTCATGGCGTAGTGGTTACTGAACAAAAAACAGACAGTTTAGTCAATATGGTTGTAACCAATCACCGGGGCGAATTTGAAATTATCGCTCGCAATTCAAAACCGCTGTTACAATTTACTTTTGTTGGCTTGGTGCCCAAAACAATTCTTGTAAAGGATAATGACCCACTGAAAGTTAAAATGAAGTTCGACACAAGGCGTTATCAAACCATTGAAAAGAATTAGAAGCCATCTTAAAAAATAATTCTGAGAAAGTGTCAAGACACTTTGAAGTGTCAGACACTTCTGTGTTTTGATTTTTGGTTCTATCTATTTGGCAGCCTCTTGCTTCAGTAGCTCACAAATAAGATAACGTTCGTCTCCGGTATCGTTATGTACTGCTTTCAACAACTCACATACTTGTTTAGCTCCAATTTTTTCGCACCATTCAAAGGGTCCATACGGATAGTTTGTACCCAGCTTCATTGCTAAATCGATATCCTCGCGTGTGGCAGTTCCTTCTTCTGCTGTATAATAGGCTTCGTTGATAATCATACAAATAATGCGCGGGGTTACTAACCCCACCCGATCGGCTACCTGTGCGAAATTTGTGTCAAGTTTTTTACAAACTTCTTCAAGGGCTGTCTGATCATCACTGAGTGTTGTTACTTCCAACAGGTCGCGATTCAGGAAGGCAGGCAACCCACAAAAACCAAAAGCCCGGAAGCTTTCAGGTTTACTATTTCCAAAAATTGATTTGAGGGTAATCAAAGTGGTATTAAAAAAAATAGTTCCTGTTGCCTTCCCATAAACGTCAGGATCAGAAATCTGCCCGGGTACAAAATCAAAAACTACTTCGGCTGAATTTAGAAGCGTATCGATCTGTTGATGAGTTGTTACACATTTCCAATGATGGGCTTCACCAAACTTTTGTTTTGCTTCTGCAAGGTTATGCTGTGTGCCGACCACTAAAATATTCATCCTAATTTTCGATATTTGATCAAAAGTAATACAACTATGTCAAAAGAAGTTATATACTCAGCCAATGCCCCCGAACCGATCGGCCCCTACAGCCAGGCTATTAAAGTAGGCTCCATGCTTTTTGTTTCGGGCCAGATAGCCATTGATAAAGCTACCGGAAAAATCCTTACCGATAATATTACCGAAGAGACCAACATGGTGTTGAAAAATATCAGCGAGATACTTTCCGTATCGGGTATGGATTTTTCGCACGTAGTGAAGTGTTCCATCTTTTTGAAAGACATGGGGCAATTTCCAGTTGTTAATGAAGCGTATGGAAAGAAGTTTACCGTCAATCCACCGGCCCGCGAAACGGTTGAAGTAAGCCGGCTGCCTAAAGATGTAAATGTGGAGATTTCCTGTATTGCGGTAAAATAATTTAACCTCATCGGCAGTAGTCGCATAGATGTTTGAGGGTTAAACTATGGCCTTATAATTTTCTTTCCAATTAGAAACGTTGTCATTTGTTCCTTGTCAATTTCCAATTTGCTTTAAACCAGAACAATACAGCCATTCTGTGTGTCTATCTGGTTTATTTTCTCATTACCTTTGAACTTCCTTTTAATAGAATTTGATGAGAGAAGTTAGAGTACGGTTTGCACCCAGTCCAACAGGGGCATTGCATATTGGCGGAGTGCGCACAGCCTTGTATAATTATTTGCTTGCCCGAAAGCATAAAGGCACGATGATCTTACGGATTGAAGATACCGATCAAACCCGCTTTGTACCCGGTGCTGAAGAATATATCACCCAATCGTTGAATTGGGTTGGGATAAAAATAGATGAAGGCGTAACGGCTGGTGGTGCTCATGAACCCTATCGCCAGTCGGAAAGAAAACCTATTTATAAAGAGTACGCACAAAAGTTGATTGACTCCGGTCATGCGTACTATGCCTTTGATACGAGTGATGAATTGGAGACCATGCCCATCCGGGTAGCTGCGCTGTATTGTTGATTGGACGAACCCGCAGCTTTT
>CAZNRJ010000313.1:0-4903 GCA_964574945.1 uncultured Ohtaekwangia sp.
CCTTAACTCGTTTTAATAAAGTGAGCTGGTCTTTGTCTGTTCCACCCCACACTTCTACTTCCGTGGGCGGGAAAAGATACCCGCCAATATTATTTCCGTAACTCAACACAATCTTTTGAATGGCAGGTGGAGTTGTACCGAAATCAAATCCAGCCTCGAAATTATTCTCGCGAAAGCCTAACCATGCCGGCTCTCTAAGCACATCGGTAAATCCTTTTCGTCCATCGGTTAACCCTGCTGCACCCGTACCGGGATATTTTTTATCAGCTTGTGTTAGAAGTTCAGTTTGAATCGGTTTGTACCCTTCTACAAAATTGGTAATCGTAAGTAGATCGCTGCAATACCAACCATCGCGGCAAGCCATTGCTTTTAACTTTACAGTTTCACTTACTGCAATTGGTTTATCATAAACCAACCCTCCTAAACTATCAGGCTCGGTTCCATCCAGTGTGTACATTATTTTAACACCCGGCATTGAATGTTTTAATTGAATCGATTCACCGTGCTTAATGATTCCTTCATTGATTAATATCGGTTTACTTAATTGCAGAATAGCAGGATCGTTAAACAATCGCTGTACAATTTTAACTGCAGGATATTTACGCTTCCATTCTTCACACTGTTCTTCCGTGACTTTCGTATCCCAAATAAATAGTTCTTCTAATGCAGGTAAAGAGAAAACAGGTTCTGCAGATTGGTTATCCACTGCGGTTCCCGAAAGGGAAAGTGATTGGAGTTTGCTAAGCGATTTAAGTTCGGTCAATCCGGCACCCGTGATATCCGTAAAGTTAAGATTCAGTTTTTCGAGATTTTTAAACTGCGAAATGGTTTTTAAATCAGTATCACGCATGGGCATCTTGGAAAGATTCAAAACCACAAGCTGCTCTTTAATCCCTGAAAGGGATTGTAAGGTTTCAATTTTAAACGATGCACGAATAAAAAAATCTGCCTGCAAGGCCGCACTGTTTTGATACAACGGAAAGACCGAACAATAAGGAGTATTCAGTTTGTCAATAACCGATTGAGAGACTGCCGGAAAATCATACATTTTTTCTGGCTCAGGTTCGTCTTGAGATATTCTATGAATCGCTACCCAATTTTTTAAGGTATCGGTATCTGGATACTCAGCCAATAGTTTTTCAAAATCGGCCCCTGACTTAATCCATGATTCTAAAATAAAAATCTCGGTTGCAGTTAATTGGGGTTTGCCATCCGGAGGCATGTGGTCATCATCCGCCAAAGGTAAATGAATGTATTTCACCAACCGGCTTGAATCCGGGTTGCCCGCCACCCACTCCACTCCTTTCTTACCGCCTTGTTTAAACTTATCAATTGATGTCATGACCAACCCACCTTTTGATTTGCCTTCATTATGGCAACCGAAGCATTTGCTTTCAAGAATGGGCCTGACCGCAAGCTGGTATACCGATGAAGTCTCTATAGAAATTTTTTCTGTAGAAGTTTTTAACAGCGGAGCAAAAATAAAATTTTCACCATGCGTTAAAACGGAGCCTGTATGCCCGGTAAATAAAAGCGCACTCACGGTAACGGCTGTTCCAACATAAATGATCACCTTTCTCTTTCTTGCATAAGCGTATCCAATCAACAGGAAATAACAAAGGAAGCTGAACGCTACTCCTCCAATCTTATGTTGCTGAAGTTGCTCAGTTCCATAGTCGCCCTGCAACGAAAGAAATAAACCAAACAAAGCCGAGACAGAAGCTGAAAGTGAAATCAGCAGGAAGCAAATAAATACAAGCCGATTGAAAAATTTCTTTTTGAATTGATTTTTTAGAAAAAGTAGTACGACCAAAAAAATCAAAAAGCCAATCGGTAAGTGCAACACCACAGGATGCAGCCTTCCTGCTACCTGCAACCAAACAGGCAATTGAATTCGATCGTCAAATAGAAAAAGGAATAGTAAGAGTACCTGCAGAACAAGGATGATGTTGAGGGCTGTAGCTCGAATTTTCTGCATCTTACCTAAGCCAAAATTCCATCCACCACTTTTCCTGCAACATCCGTTAACCGATAACGCCTGCCAAGATGTTTGTACGTAAGTTGTTCGTGGTTCATTCCCATCAAATGCAAAACAGTAGCATGAAAATCATTTACATGAACCGGGTCGCGCACAATGTTGTATCCAAACTCATCCGACTCACCATACGTGATGCCCGGCTTCACACCACCTCCGGCCATCCAGATGGTGTAAGCACGAGGATGATGATCGCGGCCATAATTTTCTTTTGATAAACTTCCCTGGCAATAATTGGTGCGACCAAACTCACCACCCCAGATCACTAATGTTTCATCCAATAATCCGCGCTGCTTCAAATCCATAATCAATGCAGCGGTCGATCGGTCAACATCTTGCGCTTGCAGCGGCATTTCGCCTACCATGTTGCCATGCTGATCCCAACCCTGATGGTACAGTTGCACAAACCGAACCCCTGACTCCGAAAGTTTTCGCGCCAGCAAACAATTGGCTGCGTATGTACCCGGTGTTAAACAATCGGCTCCGTACATTTTCACAATATTGTCCGACTCTTTCGAGAAGTCTGTTAATTCGGGTACAGCAGTTTGCATGCGATAGGCTAACTCATACTGTTGAATACGTGCTTGTATTTCAGGGTCGCCAAACTCCTGAAAGTTCATCGCGTTAAGTTGTGCCAACTGATCCAACATGTTCCTGCGATCGATGCGATCGCGACCTTCCGGATCTTTTAAATATAAAACCCGTTCTTCACTGCTGCTGAATTGAACTCCCTGGTGCACGCTATCTAAAAATCCATTGGTCCACAGTTTTGAATACACACCTTGCCCGTTTCCACGGCCACGTGAAAGCAACACGCAATACGCTGGAAGGTTCTTGTTCTCGCTGCCCAATCCGTAGCTAAGCCATGCCCCCATACTCGGGCGATTGCCTTGCTGAGCGCCTGTTTGCATAAACGTAAGTGCCGGATCGTGATTGATGGCTTCGGTGTGCATCGATTTAATGATGCAGATATCATCCACTACTTTGGCAATGTTTGGAAACAATTCACTTACCCACGCCCCTGATTGACCATGCTGACTAAATTTAAAATGTGAGCCCACCAACGGAAATTTTTCCTGTCCCGAAGTCATGCCTGTTAATCGTTGTCCCATGCGAATGGAGGCTGGCAATTCCTCACCCGTCATTTTATTGAGCAACGGTTTGTAGTCAAAGCTTTCAAGTTGAGAAGGAGCACCGTTCTGAAAAAGATAAATGACCCGCTTGGCTTTGGGTGCAAAATGAGGAAGTCCTGATCCTGTTAAAGGCTCTTCCTTTTTTGAAAACAAATCCGGGATTAATAATGAACCGAGTGCTGCAGAACCCAATCCCAAACTCAGCTTGCCCAAAAAATGTTTGCGCGTAATATGAAAACGGCTGTCAATAAATTCTTTACTCATAGCAACTATGATTTTGTAATGGCTTCATCCAGGTTATAAATGGTCTGCACAACTTGCATGAGTGCAGCCAAAGAAGTTACATCATTGATTTTTTCGTGTCGATACTCTCCCGTTTCAACAAATTGTTTTGCCTTTTCAGGTGTCTTATCAAAATTTATTTTTTCCTGTGCATAGTAAGCAATCAACTTTTCAAATTCATCTTTTTTTGGCGCCCTGCAAATAATCGATTGAAAAGCTTTTTTGATTTTTTCGTCTGAAGAAGATTTCTCCAGCATCAATCGCTCAGCAAAAACACGTGCCGATTCCAGCATGACGGGATCGTTTAACAGAACCAACGCCTGAAGCGGGGTATTGGTGCGCATGCGGTTGACCTCACACTGATCGCGGTTACTGGTATCAAACACCAGCATGCCCGGGGGCGGCACCGTGCGTTTGATAAACGAATACAACCCTCTCCGGTATAAATCATCGCCATGATCCTGTACATACCGTGCCAACACGCCCCGTCCCGATGTAGATGATTCCCAAATTCCTTTTGGCTGATACACTTTCATGCTCGGGCCGCCAATATCTTTCACCAATAACCCACTGCTTGCCAGCGCTAAATCCCGAACACCTTCGGCAGTAAGCCGCTTGCGTGAACTTCGCGACAGCAAAATATTTTCCGGATCGGTTGCAAGTTTTTCTTTGCTCACGATGGCAGACTGCCGATACGTGGCAGACATCACGAGTTGTTTAACCAAACGCTTCACATCCCAATCATGATCCCTAAAATCAACAGCCAGCCAATCGAGTAATTCTGGATGCGAAGGCATCTCACCTTGCATTCCAAAATCACCGCTGGTTTTTACCAACCCTCTTCCAAAAAACTCCTGCCACATGCGGTTAACAAAAACACGGGCCGTTAACGGATTCTTTTTATCGAACAACCAATTGGCAAGGCCCAACCGATCGTCTCCATACTTAATTGAATCAAACGGAAGTATATCAGGCGGAAGCCCAATCGAAACCTGCTCGCCATGCGCATCATACACACCACGCGTTAGAATGTAAGTCGGTCTTCGCCACGAAGAATCTTTCATCACCATTACTTCCACCGGAGTGGTGTCTTTCTTGTTGATGAAGGTTAAGATTTCATTTATCTCTTCCGTGGTAATTTTAATTCGTGGCGGATCGGCCAAAGATGCCAATTGAATATCGCCTACTAATCCTTTCTCAGGAACACGGTTAAAAAATGCGAATGTGCGGTAATAATCTTTTTGTGAAATGGGATCATACTTATGATCATGGCAATGCGCGCACTCGAACGTAAGTGCAAGAAATGCTTTGGCAAACGTATTGGTACGATCCGTTACATACTCGATCCGGTATTCTTCATCGATCACTCCGCCTTCCTGTGTAATCTTATGATTGCGGTTAAACCCCGTGGCCAGCACTTGTTCTTTTGTTGGATTGGGCAACAAGTCGCCAG
>CAZNRJ010000314.1:0-4895 GCA_964574945.1 uncultured Ohtaekwangia sp.
AACAAAGCAGCTATGGAAAGCATTGCCAATGAACAGGTAATTACGATGCCTACCATTGGCGACCTGGCATTGGCGATGGAAGGAAAACGTGTGATTTGGATCATGGTTCCGGCCGGCAATGTGGTGGATGTGGTTCTAAGCAACCTGAAATATCATTTAGCTCCCGGTGACATTGTAATTGATGGAGGTAACTCTCATTTTAAAGATACCATAGCACGCGCACGCGATCTTGAAAAATTAGGAATTCATTATTTGGATTGTGGTACCAGCGGAGGAGTAACGGGGGCAAAGAATGGAGTGTGTACCATGATAGGCGGCAAAAAAGAAATTTTTGATTATTGCGAACCGTTGTTCAAATCGATTTCAGTTCCCAACGGTTATTTGTATTGTGGCAAAACTGGCAATGGTCATTTTACCAAGATGGTTCATAACGGCATTGAGTATGGTATGATGCAATCCATAGCGGAAGGGATGGAGGTTTTGAATAAGCATGATGCCGAAGTAGACTTATCTGCTGTGGCGAAAGTCTGGAACCACGGTTCGGTTGTGCGCAGTTGGTTGATGGAACTTACTCAAAGTGCCCTCGAAAAAGATAAAAACCTGGAGTCAATAAAAGGGGTCATGCATTCATCCGGTGAAGGTAAATGGACGGTTGAAACTGCACTTGAGATGGGAGTTCCCACCCCGGTTATTACAATGTCCTTGTTAATGCGCTATCGCTCACAACAGGAAGATACCTTCTCAGGAAAAATTGTGGCCGCCCTGCGCAACGAGTTTGGCGGCCATGCAGTTGAAAAGAAGAAAGATTAAAACGTAACGTTTAGCGTAAGCTCTTCGCTTTTGCGTTTTACTTTCACCGGCACCGTCTGGCCTTTTTCAAACTTACCTAAAGCTTCCATATAGTTTTGAATGTCATTAATGGGATAATCTCCCATTTGAATAACAATATCACCCGCTAAAATTCCAGCCTTATGCGCTGGCCTGTTCTCTGTAACGCCATCAATTAATAATCCCGATGCATCGGACGTATAGCTTGGCATAACACCTAATGTAACTTTAAAGGATTGAGCTGAACTCATAGATTTATTTTTAGTTGTTAAAAAGGCAAGCTTAGGTTCTGTATCTAATTTTTCAATCACAGCAATAATTAATTCAAGCACTTCTTTTTCGCCCGGGTAATTTATTTTATCCCAATCATCAGATGGTTTGTGATAGTCGCTGTGCGAACCGGTAAAGAAATGCAGCACGGGAATATCTTTTAGGTAAAATGAGGAGTGATCAGACGGGCCGATTCCCGATGAATCAGTTTTTATGGAGAGTTTGGTGTTCATGCTTTGAAGGGTAGGCTCCCACAAAGGGCTGGTACCCGATCCGCTTACCGAAACACTTTTTGTAGTGGGATTCAACCGGCCAATCATATCCATATTGATCATATAGGTAACATTCGATAGTTCGATCGTAGGATGCTCAGTGAAATATTTGGATCCAAACAATCCAAGCTCTTCTCCGCTAAAGCAGATGAAAAGAAAATTGCTTTTTTCTTTAACCTTGTTGGTTGAAAAATAACGGGCAAGCTCCAACACTCCGGCAACTCCCGAAGCATTGTCATCGGCACCATTGTGAATTTTTCCCTTAGGGTTTGCGTCTAATGAACTGCCATTTTCCGCTAATCCCAGGTGATCATAGTGCGCACCAATGATTATGGTTTTGTCCGCCTGATTATCTAAGTACGCAATAGCATTATGCGCCATGCCTTCAGTGCCGGTTCCATGCATTCCGGCTTTAAAAGGAAACTCTTGTTGAAAGGTTGATGACTCTCCTTTAGGTTGCAAATTCAAATTCTTAAACTGCTTTTCGATGTATTCAAGAGCCATCCGTTCGCCTTCCGATCCTGTTTGGCGACCTTGCATCGCATCATCAGCTAATGTTTTTATGTGAGCCTTGATTTTTTTCTCGTCAATTTTTTGACTCCAGGCAAAAGAAGAACTGGCAATTAAGAAGGAAAACAAAAGAAGAATTCGTAGGCGCATACTATTTCAAATTAATTCGGCACAAAGTAAAATCCATTTTATCTATAAAACTGCCCCTTGGTGTAGTTTTTTTACCGAAATAGGGTTAAACCATGTAATTTTGAAACTTACTAACCGACCTAAATTATGAAAGGCCCCAACATTGTCTTGCTTACGGATTTCTCGCCCTTATCGAAAGTGGCCATGCAGTATGCATTAAAGATGGCAGCCCCGTTGGAAGCAAATTTCACCATCTTAAATATTGTCAGGGTAGATGGCATTCCAAAAGCAAATTTAAGAGCGAAGCAGATTGAAAAATCCGTGGCATCTATTTCACAGGAAGAAGGTGATAATTTGGTGAAAGAATTAAGAAGCCAGGTTAAGGGAAATTACGAATTGGTGTTTAAGCCTGTGAAAGCACGCACGGTTTCTGAAATGGTGCGCAGGTACGTTAACAAAAACCCAACCAACATGGTGGTAATGGGTTTGCAGGGTGCATCGGCTATGAAGAAGGCACGCCTTGGCGGGACTACCGTTTCGGTTATTGATGAATGCAAAGTGCCGGTGCTGGCAATTCCTGAATTGGCCAGGTACCAAAACCTGAAACACATCGTGTATGCATCGGATCTTAAGCACATACAAAAGGAATTGGATATCATTGTTGAGTTTGCAAAAATATTCGGATCGGCCGTGCACATGATCCATGTGGCTCCTGTGATGGATAAAAAAGTGGATGCCGCTATTCAAACCGTGGAAGTCATCATTCAGAAAATGAATTATGATAAGCTCGACTTCAAGTTGATTTTGGAGGATGATGTTACCCGGGCAATTGCCGGGTACATTAAAGAAACGAAGGCCGACCTGCTTACCACCTTCACACACAAGCTTAGTTTAGAAGAGAAAATTTTTGGGCGCAGTGTTACCCGCAGAGTTGCTTACCAGGCCATTACTCCTTTGTTGGCAGTAAAGCGGAAGTAAGGAGGCTTTATAGTTCGATAAATTGTCGATAACTTGAATTAATATTGACCAATCATGACTGCCAAAGAAATCAAATCGGAAATTCAGAAATCGATGGACAAGGTTCCTGAAAGCGTACTTCAAGATATTCTTGACTTCCTAAAATCAGTTGAGAATAAATCAAAGGAACAATTAAATCTTACAAAAAATCTCAGAAACATTTTGACTGAGGATAAGGAGCTACTTGAACGGCTTGCTAAATGATAAACAAAGTTACTATGAAAGTATCAATTTTCAGTTATCCGATTTTGGTAATTATTCTTATGTTTTCCTGCACAGAAGAAGTGCATGAGCCGATAGCAACTTTACAATGGGTTCCAAGTGAGTTAAGTAATTACCGGGCAAATTTTTATTCATTCAATACTGGCGATGATGGTTTGCTATATGCTGCAGGCTATTTAAATGGAATCTATGGTGTGTCGCGGTTTGTTAAAGGCAACTGGGAAATGTACGTTGAATTAGATGTACGAGACCAAAAATTTGTAGTTCAGGATTTTGAGGTTTTTCAAGAATATGTCTATTTCGTCAATTATGAACGAATATTATCGAAAGCAAAGGGAAATATAGTAGACAAAATTCCTTTTGGAAAGGAGGTAACCTCCGTATCAATTTTGAATAATAGAATAGTTATTTCCGGAGACTTTACTGATACTTTAAACAATCCTTTTGGATTAGCTTATTCTGGAGACGGAATAACATTTATATCTGTGGCTCCTGTTAGTGGAAGTTTTACTCCAGGGGGATATGTATTTAATAAAAGCAATGATAAGCTATATATAAGAAGCAAGAACTACCAAATATTTGAATATGATGGAAAGCAATTGAGAAACACTGAAACAACTATGGGATTCGATTTAGTGGATAACAAAGGTTACTCCTATATGAGAAGCAATTCAGGAGGTAAGGCAGAAATTATAAAATGGAAAACTGAAGATGTGGTTAAGCGAGTTGGAGATTTATTTGGCGAAGGTTTAACTATTGATAATATTTTCTTCAAGGATGAGACCCTTGTGGTAATTGGGACAAATTCATCAATAAATCTTTCCGTTGCTTATTTCTTCAATGGTACCGAATGGAAATCAATATCCACGACTAATCTTTTTTTTGGATCATTTAAGTTTAAGGACGGAATATTTGCCTATACAAGCAATGGTATCATCGTAGAACTTACTCATATAGAATAGAGAAGGCAGGTATAATAATTGAAAGTTATAGAAAGGGTCTTGTACAACACGTTGGTTTTCGTTTGTATAACTAAAACTCCGCATTTCCCGGAAATCTCGGGAACGGAATTACATCACGGATGTTTGTCATGCCGGTAACAAATAACATCAGGCGCTCGAAGCCAAGCCCGAAGCCACTATGCGGAGCGGAGCCAAATCTCCTTAATTCTAAATACCACCACAAATCTTTTTCGGGCAGATTCATTTCCTTAACACGGGCAAGTAAATTGTCATAACGCTCTTCGCGTTGCGAACCACCAATGATTTCACCAATGCCTGGAAACAGCACATCCATAGCGGCAACAGTTTTGTTATCGTCATTCTGGCGCATGTAAAATGCTTTAATGTCTTTTGGGTAGTTGTAAAGTATAACGGGCTTCTTGAAATGCTTTTCAACCAGGTAGCGCTCATGTTCCGATTGCAAATCAATACCCCACCCATCAATTAAATATTGAAACTTCTTTTTCTTATTCGGATTTGAGTTTTTCAGGATGTCAATGGCTTCGGTATAGCTCAGTTTCTGAAACTCATTTTCAGTTACAAATTTTAACCGATCGAGCAAACTTAATTCGCTTCGTTGGTCTTGCGGCTTGGCTGCGTCTTCATCCAACGCACGCTTGTTCAAAAATTCTAAATCTTCTTTGCA
>CAZNRJ010000315.1:0-4881 GCA_964574945.1 uncultured Ohtaekwangia sp.
TCAAAAAAAGAAAACCTACAGCCAGGATGGATATAATTTTTCGGGATAGAACAAAACAAAAAAACCGCCTAAAGGGGGCGGAAGCATTAGCGGAAAGCTTTGGAATAACAACGGTGAGCCTTTACCTGCAAAAATTCCGACCGGAGATCAAGCTAAAGACATCAACTATTCAGGCAAAACAAAACTTCCGCTGCTTAAGCGAGAATATGTCCGCAATCCTAATGCACATGAAAAAGCATTGAAAAAGCATAACCCTTATGAAAACACGTATCAGGTTAATGGATTAATGGTACGTGTAAAGCAAAACGAAACTTCCACCAAGCCCAAGGCAGTTAAAGGTTCGATGCCAGGCGTTGGGCCAACAAAGGCAACAGTAAAGGCAAGCGAATATACAGGCCTGATAAAAATGTATTGGGACTACAAGCATAACCCAAGCAGTGCCGAAGGATCGCTGAAGACCCTTAAACCCACTAAGTCTTTTGAACAGGCAACTTCATTTGCAGGAAAAGCAAGGCTTACAAAAAACTACAGGCATAATCCAAACAGTCATAAAGATGCCTTAAAGGGAATAGCTCCAAGTCGCGCCTCTGCAAGGATAGGCGATTACCAGGGAAACGTGAAGATGAACAAGTACAATCACAAAAAACATTTTCCTGATGCCACGTTTGCACATGGCAAGGGAAATAATGTGAAGGGCGAGCGAACGATTATGACCGACTTCAAGTTGTTGTTTACGAAGTTATTTAAGAAAAATAACATGCAGCCAGATGCCATAAAAGACAAGGTAAGAAGGCCGCGCTACGACAAGAAGGAAAAGGAACTCTGGAAAGATTTATATGACTGATCATGAATTGGATTAACCTGACAAACAAAAATCAAGTAGGGAATATTATAACAGAATCAACAACAGAACCGGTTGTGATTTTTAAACACAGCACAAGTTGTTCCATAAGCCGAACGGCACTTGATCGCCTGGAAAGAAATTGGGGACTTGGAGAAATGAACCACGTTAAACCTTACTTTTTAGACCTTCTTTCTTATCGCGAGATTTCAAACAACATTGCCGAAATTTTTGAGGTTGAACATCAATCGCCTCAAGTATTGATTATCAGTAATGGCAAATCAGTATACGATAGATCGCACTTTGAAATTTCTTATGCCGAAGTTCAAAATGAGCTGAAAGCAATTCTGGCCTGATTTCAGGTGTTTTTGAAGATTCCCAGGCTTTCCAAATCCCAGGTTAGAATGAATCAGCTTATAAAAAAGGCTATTATTTGTGCATTAGTTGGTTTAGATTTATCTTTTCAAAAAGAATGAAATCGTGAGAATGAGTCAATGTGTCAAAATTCTGCTGTCTGCATGTATCTTGATTATTGGGGTGACTGCCCATGCCCAAACGCAGGATAGCTATGAATATAATTCTGAGTTTACGTGGGGGATAAACAAAAATTCAGCGGGCGGCTTGATTGGTGGCTTTACTTTTAAAAAGGCCCGCAAATTATCCGATCATACGCTTGAGACGTTTGGCCTTGAGATTATGAATGTAAAAAACCCGCAAGAGGTAAGGCAGAACTCGCCCTACACAGGTAATGCTTTTATTTATGGAAAGAGTAACTATCTCTATTCGTTTCGCTTTCAATATGGCCGTGATTTCATTCTCTTCACCAAGGCCCCTCAACAAGGGGTGGAAATAAAGGCCGTAATTGCAGCCGGTCCGTCCCTTGGTATTGTGGCCCCTTATTATGTTGAGGTTACCGTTGATAATAGTTTTTTTACTTCAAAGCATGAGCAATACGACCCTTATAATCCTAATCATTCTTTTAACAACATATTAGGGACGGGAAACCTGTTTGAAGGGATAGGGGACTCTAAATTGCAATTAGGAGGAAATGTAAAGGCAGCATTAAATTTCGAATTAGGCTTTTTAAAGAGCCAGGTTACCGGTTTTGAGGTGGGTGTTTTAGTCGATTCTTACTTCAATCAAATTGTCCTGATGCCCACCGCAGAGAATAAATCGGTATTTACAACCGTGTTTTTCACGTTATTCTACGGTAATCGCAAATAATGCCCATAAAAAAAATTTCTTGATTTTCTGTGACCGGATGGCCATAGGTGGATTCTATTACTATATTTGAAATTCCTAAACTGTAAAGATTTCGCATATGGAAGCTAAAAAGACCGATAAAGCGGATTTAACTAAAAAAACAGCCCTGTTTTTTAGTATTGGCTTATTAATAACGATGGCTATTACTCTAACAGCCTTTACATGGAAAAGCTCTGACGATAGCTTGGTAGACCTTCAGGGAAAAAACACAAACGTATTTGAAGAAATGGCAGAAGTTCCCCCAACTGAACAGCCGCCTCCACCAGCGCCTATCATTCAGCAGCCTCAAATTATTGAGGTACCCAATGAAGAGGAGATTAAGGAAGACCTTAACTTAAAGTTTGACGTTGAAGTAACCGAAGAAACTAAAGTTGAAGCCATCATTGTGGCGCCTGTAGAAGAGAAGGAAGATGTTGACCAAATCTTTAGTGTAGTTGAAGAATCTGCAGAGCCTAAAGGTGGTATGCCGGCATTTTACAAGTATGTAGGTGAAAAAATTAAATACCCGGCACAAGCCCGAAGAATGGGTGTGGAAGGCAGAGTGTTCGTTGAGTTTGTTGTAAACCGTGACGGTTCTATAGTTGATGTTAGAGCTATTAAAGGAATTGGCGCTGGTTGCGATGAAGAAGCTGTTCGAATTGTTCAAAGCGCTCCTTCATGGAAGCCTGGAAAACAAAGAGGAAAGCCTGTAAGACAGAAAATGGTAATTCCGATTATCTTCAAATTAGGATAATCCTTAACCTGATAAATTTTGAAACCCTGATCGGAAAGTCAGGGTTTTTTTATGCTTGTATGAATTTATAACACAAGTCCGCACACCAATCCAATCAAGATTATTGCCCAGGAGGGAATTTTGGTAAAAGCTGTTAATCCAAATGTACTGATTGCATAGAGACCATTTAGCAGGACTACCTTTATGGGTTGCTCATAAATCAACGGTTGAAAAAGTAAAATAGCTGCGGCCGCAACCAGTCCTGCGTTGGCTGCATTTATCCCTTCCAATGAAGCACGAATGGGTCTGAATTTTTTCAAACTATCCCAAATGCGAATCAAAAAGAAAATCAAAAAAGTGCCTGGCAAAAAAATTCCTGCTGCCGACATAATTGCACCTATGATTTGACCCAGTATCCCATAATCCCGCATGGCCAATGTTCCGATGTAGGAGCTAAACGAAAACACGGGCCCCGGTAATCCCTGCACAAATGCATACCCCGAAAGAAACTCTTCTGAAGAAAGATATTGCTTGGGTGCATACTGCACAAACTCCGTGTATAGCATAGGGATAAGCACTTGCCCGCCCCCGAAAATCAAACTGCCGTTCCGATAGAAGTTCTCGAACAAGCGAACCGGTAAAAAGTAAGGTATTGATTTGGTCAACCCACCCAGTATGGCAGCAAAAATCAAGACTCCGGCCCACAAGAAAAAATTCGCCCACGAAACATCAATCTTTTTTTTCTCCTCGCGGGGATGGGCTTTGTAATTCAGGGCCGTTACCAAGCCGGCCGCTAACAAAACAACCGGAAACACAACCGGGGATTTTACAAAATAGGTTGCAACGCCCGCCAGCACCATAAGCACTAAAGCCCTATTGGTCTTTACTGTTTTTAGTGTAATGGAATAGGCAGCATACGCCACAAACCCTACAGCCATAGGTTGAATGAAGCGGGTGAAGGCGAGGGAAATATTCTTTGTTTCAAAACTGCCGACAAGAATCCCTACGAAAGTCATTATTGCCATGGAAGGCAATAACCAAATCAAAAGTGTAAGATAAGCCAGCGAGGGGCCACCAAGTTTATACCCTATGGCGGATAAAGTTTGGGTGGACGTGGGGCCGGGCACTACCTGGCACAAGGCATTTAGTTCAACCAGATCGTCATCCGAAATGTAATTTCTCTTCTTAACTAATATTTTTTGAAAATGGGCAAAGTGAGCTTGCGGTCCGCCAAAGCAAGTAACAGACAGCAGCAATACGTCTTTAAGAAAGATGATAAAGCGTATTTGCTGTACCATTCTTTGGGATTTATTTTTTTAAACCAATCTCTTTCAGTCTTTGATTGAGAAATTCACCGGCTGTTATATCATCCCACAATTTTGGATGCGCGTTATCAACACATGAAGGCAAGGCTGTTAAATCCATTTCTGACCGGGGATGCATAAAGAAAGGTATGGAATAACGAGGATGATTCATCAAATGACGGGGCGGATTTACAACCCGGTGGATGGTCGATTTTAATTTCTTGTTGGTTAAACGTTCGAGCATATCACCAACATTTACTACCAACTGCTCAGGCAAAGCGGTAATGGGTATCCATTTGCCGTCCCTGCGCAGTACTTGTAAGCCATCCGCACTGGCTCCCATCAGTAAGGTTATCAAATTTATATCACCATGCTCTGCGGCACGAACTGCATCTTCAGGCACAGAATCAGGGTTTTCAATCGGGAAATAATGGATAGGCCGCAGGATACTATTTCCATGATGCACCTTCGCATCAAAATAATTTTCAGGAAGGTTTAAATACAACGCAATGGCACGAAGCATTTGTACCCCTGTTTTTTCTAACCGCTTATAAACATCAAGGGCTATTGCTTCAAACTCGGGCAATTCAACAGGCCACACATTATCAGGATATTCTTTTTTGATTGGATCATCATCCAGTACTTCCTGCCCCACATGGTAAAACTCTTTTAAGTCGCCTGTATTGCGACCTTTTGCATGTTCTTTTCCTTTGCCAATGTAACCGCGCTGACCTGCTAATCCCGCAATCTCATATTTCTGC
>CAZNRJ010000316.1:0-1679 GCA_964574945.1 uncultured Ohtaekwangia sp.
AGTGCGATCACATCTTCTTAACCATGGATGTCTGTTTTGGTGGAACTTTTGACCAGGTGTTAGTTGCCAACCGCGATACCTATGCAGAAGCCAATGATGATGAATTTCTGACTCGTGTACTTTCAAGGAGAACCCGAAAATACCTGACCAGCGGAGGTAAGGAATATGTACCCGATGGAACTCCAGGTAGACACTCTCCGTTTGCTGCCAAATTTATTCAGGCGCTGAAAGAAACAGGAGGTGGTAATGATCGTATCCTGAACTATTATGAGTTACGACCTTATTTTACCAAACTCACAACGGAAGCAAGGTCCGGAAGCTTTGGTTCTGATAATAAAGAGAGCGACTTTGTATTTATAACTCGTCAATAACCCACCTTTGGTTCTTGGTATTGTGTTTGATTAACCCAAACTTTGGGGTTATCTTTCACGCTATGAATAGCCGGGTTTTGGTGCTAAATCAGGATTCCAGTCCGCTCATGGTTTGCTCCGTGCAGCGCGCTTTTGTTATGGTGTACCTGAACAAAAGTGAATTGGTGCGTCCTGCCAATGGCCACCGGATCAATTCTATTACCCAATCTTTTCCCATGCCATCCGTAATCCGGTTAAACCGGTATGTAAATGCTCCCTATAAAGGGGTTAGCCTTACCCGGCAAAATGTTTTTAAGCGCGATAATTTTGAATGCCAGTATTGTGGTACGCGAAGGGATTTAACATTAGACCACATGATTCCAAGTTCGCGGGGCGGGGCACATACCTGGACTAACCTTGTCACCGCTTGCAAGCGATGTAATGCAAAGAAGGGTGATTTTACTCCCGAAGAAGCGCAGATGACCTTACATCGCAAGCCTTACAAACCTTCCTACTCTCTTTTTCTTCGGGATGGAAATAATCCCCGTACCGATTGGGATGAATATTTAGGAAGTTAAAGCCAGTTAAAAGTTTAGCGTAAAGATTGTCTTTACATCGGGCTCCGATTTTACCGTCAAAGACCCATTATGCATTTGCATGATTTGTCGTGATAAAGCCAATCCAATCCCTGAGCCTGTTTTTTTGGTGGTGAAGAATGGAATAAAGATTCGTTCAATGGCTTCCGGAATAATTCCCGAACCATTGTCTATCACATCAATCGAAACAGCATTGTCGCGAAAGGCACCGTTTAATTCAATACGAGGATCCGTTGAACTTTCTAAAGCCTCTATTGCATTTTTAATCAGGTTGATTAGCACTTGTTCAATCATTTCTTCATCGCCTTGAATGGTGATGTATTCCGATTCGCAATGATACCCAAACTGGATCGAAGTCTTCTTTAGCTCAGGCTTCATAAACTGTGCTACTTTTTCCAATAAGTCTTTTACACGGATGCTTTTAATTTTTGGATGAGGAAGCGAAGTGTATTCGCGATAGGCATCAATAAATTTAATTAACCCCTTGCTTCTATTTTCAATCGTAGTTAACCCTTCGCGTAAATCTTCGGCACCTTCTGATTGCAACTCATAATGATTATCTGTTTTTGTCATGTCATGATCCAGGATTTCGCGCAGGGTAGAAGTGAGTGACGAAATAGGGGTGATGGAGTTCATGATTTCGTGGGTAAGTACGCTCAGCAGCTTTTGCCATGCCTGCGACTCGGTCTTATCGATGGCCTCGTTGACATTCTGATAGGAGATCATCCGGAAA
>CAZNRJ010000316.1:1689-4873 GCA_964574945.1 uncultured Ohtaekwangia sp.
ATGGAGTTCATGATTTCGTGCCGCAGCACGCGGGTTAAATTTTGCCAAGCATCCAACTCTTGTTTTTGCAATTCGTTTTGGATGTTTTGCAGGGTAACCAACTTAACGGTGTTGCCACGAATTCGTAATTCAGTTGCCTGCAACGTAAGCAAATATTCATTGCCCGATTTATACAACGTACTTTTTCCGGATTGCACTTCCATCAATGCTTCAAAGAGTTTTGGGTTTTTATCAGCCAGTTCATTTACATTTTTTAAACCCGCAATGCCAATAAAACGCTTGGCATTTGTGTTCATCAGTTGCACCTGCCCGTCAGGGTCGAATGAAATAATACCGGTCCTTACCTGCTGCACGATGGTGTTCAGGTATTGCCAGTGCTCTTCTTTTTCAGTCCTCGTATTTCGAAAAGCTTCCAGCACTTCATTGAAGGCTGTGTTCAACTCCCTGAAGCTTTTACCCAGTTTATTGTCGCTGGCAAAGCCTGAAAGAAAATCGGAGTACTTTACCGATTCAAGGAAGCGGGTAAGTTTTCGATTGGTTTGCGAAGTGAACCGGTATAATTCAACTAACTGCGCAATGATAATGAGGCACGTAAGGGCCGCAGCAAAAATCATATTCGGCCGGCTTACCATAAACACGAAGAGTGCCATCACAAGCCCCAGCAACACAACCCGAAGGGCAACCCGGAAACGAAAATCGTTAAACATAAAATTGATTAGTCAATTTGTTAATTTGATGATTTGAAAATGAACAATTCTCAAATTAGCACATTTCCTAATCATCAAATTATAATCCATGTTTTTCTAATCTTCTATATAAGGACGAACGGGTGAGACCTAATTCGGCTGCAGCCTGGGTAATGTTCCCATTATATTTCTTCAGCACTTTCCTGATCAGCAGCTTTTCTACTTCTTCCAAATTAAACTGATCCAGATTAATTTGTTGCTCGCCTTCTTTGGCAACAGGCGCAGTAAAGTTGAAATCTTCCGGTTGAAGTACAGTTGAATTGCTCAAAATAATTGCACGCTCAAGCGAATGCTGAAGCTCACGGATATTTCCCGGCCACGGATGTTTCGTCATGCGCGTCATTGCACCTTCGCTTATTTTGGTAATATTCTTTCCATAACGTGTTGAATAATGCTTTAAGAAATGATATGCCAACAACGGAATGTCTTCGATCCGGTCCCGCAAAGGTGGGATTTCAATTTCAATGGTATTGATCCGGTACAACAAATCCTGCCGGAAGCGATTCTCTTTTACCATCTCGTAAAGCGGAAGGTTGGTAGCGCAGATCAACCGAAGATCGATCTGTGTTTCTTTGTTTGAACCCACGCGGCTCACTTTTTTATTTTGAATGGCAGTAAGAAGTTTGGCTTGAAGAGGCATGGAAAGATTTCCGATTTCATCGAGGAACAAAGAACCCTGGTTGGCCATTTCAAACCTCCCGGCACGGTCTTCCTTTGCATCGGTAAACGACCCTTTCTTATGACCAAAGAGTTCACTCTCAAAAAGCGTTTCCGTAATTGATCCCAAATCAACACTTACGAAGGATTCACTTTTGCGGGCTGAGTTTCTATGGATGGCGCGGGCAATCAATTCTTTTCCGGTTCCATTTTCACCCAGTATTAAAACATTGGCATCGGTTTGGGCTACCCGTTCAATAGTTTGAAAGATGCGCTGCATCACCTGGCTTTGGCCGATGATGTCGCTATACTTTTCATTGATGGCCTGGTTGATTTCCTGGTTTTTGGTCCTGAGCGTTTCCACCTGGTCGCGCGATTCGCGCAAGCGCATAGAAGAAAAAATAGTAGCCAACAGCTTTTCATTTTCCCAGGGCTTTAGCACAAAATCCGTAGCTCCGGCTTTAATCGCTTTCACGGCCATCTGCACATCGCCATAGGCAGTTATCAATACAACAACGGCCGAAGGGTCAATACTTAAAATTTTCTCTAACCAATAGTACCCTTCGCTGCCACTGCTTACATCTTTTGTAAAGTTCATGTCGAGCAGGATTACATCGTAATCATCGTTGCCCATAAGGGCAGGAATTGCCTCCGGATTTTTCTCAATATCCACCTGTGCCACGTGACGCTTCAGGTACATTTTAGCTGCCTTCAATAAATCTTCGTTGTCATCAACGATCAGGATTTTGCCATGCTTAGAGTCAGACATATAAGGAATTTAATTTTTGCCTGTCCGCAAGTGGGCAATATTAGTACCGAAACCGAGATACTTCTTATTTCGCTCAATTCGCAAGACTGGCGATTCAAAGATAGAAAGACTTGTCCGCATGCGGACAGATACGTTCACATGTGAACGGGGATGTTTTTAATTAACCTTAAAATACATCTTTAATCCGCTTATTTCCGTTGGCACGCTTGTTGGCAAGGGCATGGCAGGTTTTAATTACACGAGTTTAAGAACTATACATGGATAAGAAGATTGCAAAGAAGAACTGGACGCTGAAGCGGGTGGCAACCTACGGAGGTATTGCCTTGCTGGTTGGTTTTATTGGGTATCAATTTATTTTTGCCGACCGCAGACCGACCTACGTAACTGATAAAAACAAATTAACGATCTCCACCGTGCAACGCGGGGAGTTCAAGGAATTTATTCCTCAAACCGGAACCGTGGAACCCAGCCGCACGGTGTACCTGGATGCCATTGAGGGCGGAAATATAAAAAACATTGTGAGCGAAAGTGGTAAGATGCTGAAGAAGGGTGATGTGATTTTGGAACTCACTAATCTAAATCGCGAACTCACTGTGTTGCAGCAGGAAGCTTCTTTCAACGAAAGTATTAACCGCGCCCGTGAAACCCGACTCGTAATCATGCGCAATGATTTGGAACAGCAACAACAACTGGCGTTGATTGATAATCAACTTCAATTGCTGGAGCCACAATACAAACGCCAAAAACAATTGTATGAAAAGAAATTGATAGCCAAGCAGGAGTTTGAGCAAACGGAAGCTAATTACAAGTATAATCTTGAAAGGAAGAGAATAACCTATCAGGCATATAGGGCAGATTCCATTGATCGTATCAGGCAACTTAAGTTTACCGCAGAGTCTGAGCAAAAGATGATGATCAGTTTAAATGGACTTTCCAAAATCTTAGATAACCTTGTGATCCGTGCGCCTATTGATGGACAGCTTTCTACGCCACACTGGGAAATCGGTCAATC
>CAZNRJ010000317.1:0-2055 GCA_964574945.1 uncultured Ohtaekwangia sp.
GCACCAGGTTCAGATTATTTTTTGGTTAAAATCATTATTTAGTTACCTTTGCGGTCTGTTTTTGGGCCTGTAGCTTAACTGAATAGAGTATCTGACTACGGATCAGAAGGTTGGGGGTTTGAATCCCTCCAGGCTCACTTTTTAAAATCCTAACTCAATTTGAATGGGTTAGGTTTTTTATTTCAGACAGAAATATATAAAGCTGTTTACAGCCGTTAGTAGTAAAACCGGTCAAATGAAAAAAACGCTCAGTTCTATTATCTTTTTATTTATAGCCATCCTTGGACTGGCGCAAGACGAACCTGTAAAGAAGACTCCCAAGCCCAATATCCCAGGAACTTTCATGATTGATTTGGGGCTCAACCAAGCTATTAACAGACCTGATACCTGGCAGCAGGGAGCCTGGGGATCGAGAACCGTTAACGTTTATTATCAGTATTCCATGCGGCTTGGACGTTCTAAATTCAGTTTTAATCCCGGAATCGGGCTGAGTATGGAACGCTGGAAGTTTAAAGACAATGCTACCCTTATTGATACAGTAGAATTGGTGAGTTATCCAAATGGCGCTCCATCCCCTAACCAGGTTGAGCAATATAATTTATTAAGTCCTACACGCATCTATCCGGAGCTTGCAGAAAAATCGCAACTGATTACTAATTACGTTGAGATGCCACTTGAATTCCGGTTTGATACCAGCCCGGAAGATATTTCGAGAAGTTTTAATGTGGCCGTTGGCGGACGTGTCGGCTGGTTGTTCGACTCAAAAACAAAAGTGAAATACCAGGAAGATGATGGCGATATGGTAAAAGTAAAGAACAAAAAAGTTTATGGGCTTGAACAGTTCCGTTACGGAATATATACCCGCATCGGTCTTGGTGGGTTCAACGTATTTTGCTTTTATAATCTTTCTGATATGTTCCAGAAAGGAAAGGGACCTTTAGGTAAGGATTTTAATTCAATCACGTTTGGAATTTCGGTAAACGGGTTTTAATCACTTACCTGTAAACACAGGTTTTCTTTTTTCGAGAAAGGCTGCAACCCCTTCTTTATAATCTTGAGATGTTCCGGCAATTTCCTGGCAATAAGTTTCGTACTCTAACATTTCATCCAAATTACCGGTGGATGATTTACTCAACATTTTTTTGATCAAACCAATTGACCTGGTGGGCGCTTGTGAAAAATAATCTGTGTATTCTTTAACAACTGCATCCAACTGATCTGCGGAAGCAACTTTATTAATAAGCCCGAGTTGCAACGCTTCGGTTGCTTTCACGCGGCTGCCCATAGAACACAACTCAAATGCTTTGGCCATGCCTACTAACCTCGGTAAAAAATAAGCAGACCCTGAATCGGGTACCAATCCGATGTTTATAAAAACTTCGATAAGCATTGCTTCCTCTGAGGCAACAATAATATCACAGGCCAATGCAAATGAACAACCGGCACCGGCAGCTACGCCATTTACCCTGCCAACAATGGGCTTAGGCAAATTGCGCATAGCGCGAATGATTGGATTGTATCTTTTTTGCAACGACTCCATGAACGATCTTTTCTCCTGGCCCGAAACCGCTTTCAAATCCTGACCGGAACAAAAAGCTTTTCCGGCACCCGTTAGCACAACTACCCGTACCAAGTCATCCTTTGCCACTGCCTTCCAGGCATCCTGGAGTTCGTACGTAATTGCATCATTCAATGCATTATAAACTTCGGGTCTGTTTAGCGTAATGGTGGCCACTCCATTGGCTACTTCATACGTGATGAATTTAAAGTCCATACTATTTGATTTTTAAAAGAGAAAGATCATTCCCAAAAAACCGATTCCAAAACCAACTACCCCACCGATCATTACCTGACGTGGTGTATGGGCATCTAAATATAATCGCGCGGACATTACCAAACCTGCAACTACAATAACAGCCGCGGTAGGCCATAGTAAATAAGATTGCTCCATCGCTTTATTCAGTGGAACAAGAATTCCTATGCTGCCCCAAATACCCAAACTGTGAATGCTGACTTTATAGAAAAAAGTGATAACAGTACCTGCAACGACCAGCA
>CAZNRJ010000317.1:2065-2690 GCA_964574945.1 uncultured Ohtaekwangia sp.
AAGTTTGACGAAAAAGGCAATCGATAATAAAAGAGAAAGGTCATCACTACATAAATCACGGATATAGCAACAAATGGCACAAGGCGCTCCCTGCGCGAATCCATAGAATAGGTTGAGATGGTTCCAAAAATTTTGAACATAAGAATATTAACGGCAGGCAAGATGAATGTGAAGCAAAAAATAAAACCAAGAATGGGACGCATATTTTGCGGGGCAACCATTAACATGGCAGGAAAATAATATCCGATTACCGATACCAGATAAGTTGTGAGTAACAGGGGATGGAACAAAAATGAAATGATCTTCGCTGCTATTCTCACCGCATTTCTTTTCGTAAACGAGCTACCGGAATGTTTAATTGTTCGCGGTATTTAGCGACTGTGCGCCTGGCGATGTTATATCCCTTTTCATTCAGCAAGTCTTCTAACTTATCATCAGAGAACGGTTTATTCTTATCTTCGGACTCAATCAGGTCTTTAATAATTTGTTTTACTTCACGGCTGCTCACTTCCTCACCCGAGTCTGTGGCAATTCCTTCCGAGAAAAAATATTTTAAAGGAAAAACACCAAAATCAGTTTGTATGGTTTTGCTGCTGGCTACACGGCTCACCGTTGAAATATCCAT
>CAZNRJ010000317.1:2700-4849 GCA_964574945.1 uncultured Ohtaekwangia sp.
TAATCATTTGCGCAATGTCCTTCAAAATCATGGGGCGCAATTTGGTTTCGTCTCCCTCCAAAAAATAATCATACTGAAAATCAAGGATCGCGCGCATAGTGCGCAACAAGGTATGCTGCCGCTGGCGAATGGCATCAATAAACCATTTGGCAGCATCCAGCTTCTGTTTTACAAAAGATACCGCCTCTTTTAGCTTCTTATCACTTTTATCGCTTTTGTCATACGCGTTAAACATTTCAGAATAAGACCGGCTTATCCTAAGTTCAGGTGCATTGCGTGAGTTAAGCGCCAACTCTAATTTTCCATTGTTATTCGAAAGAATAAAATCAGGAATAACATATTGATTCTTTGCCAATCCTGTGTTCAACTCCCCACCCGGTTTTGGATTTAGCCTTACGATCAACTCAATCGCATCTTTAATATAATCTTCATCGTCCAGGTCAAGTTTTTTAAGAATTTTGGCATAGTGCTTTTTAGTAAATTCTTCATAGCATTCTTGCAGGATTCGTTTGGCAACAATCACATCCACATCTTGGCCGTCATCCATCCGTTCAAGTTGTAATAATAAACACTCCTGCAGGTTTCTTGCCGCAATACCGGCCGGATCAAACGATTGAATTCGTTTTAAAAGGCGTTCAACTTCTTCCAGGTTTGTATCAACACTTTGAGAAAATGCCAAATCATTTACAATGGACTCCATCTCCCTGCGGATGTATCCATCACCCTCAATGCTTCCAATAAGTTGTTTGCCAATTACTTGTTCACGGTCACTCAACCCAATAAAACCCAATTGAGTCATTAGGGTTTCATGTAACGAGGTGCCCATAGGCACCGGCATCTCCCGGTCATCGTCATCATCGCCATCGTTATCAACGTGTGTCTTATAACTATTATAGTCATCATCACGCAAATAATCTTTAATGTCAATTTCCTCGCTGCTATCGGCAGGGGTTTCTTCCTGCTCGCTTTCAGGGGTTTCATCATTGCGAATCTCTTCTTCCTCGTCCTGATCACTTTCAGAACCTTCTTCCAAAACAGGGTTAAGCTCCAACTCCTCCTCGATACGATTTTCCAGCTCAGCGGTGGGCACCTGCAACAGTTTAATAAACTGGATTTGCTGGGGCGACAGCTTTTGTTGAAGACTTTGGTTTAAACTTAATCTTTGCATGATTCTTGTGGCACAAAGCTAATTAATTTCAATCGGTTTTGAGGAGTCCTGCGTCTTAAAGATGCAGGACTCCTTGCTGTTACACTGGCAAGAATTTAGATTTTGATTAAAAATTCAAAATGTCGTTTTTTGCGATCCGAAAATTCAGTAAGACTTTATGAAACGCACCAAGATCAAGGCTTTGTTAGCAACCGAACCCGCAAATCAATCTGTAAACGTGCAGGGTTGGGTACGCACCTTTCGTAATAATCAGTTTATATCTATTAATGATGGTTCTACCATTCAAAATTTACAGGCTGTTGTTGGGCTCAATTCACTTGATGAAACTACCCTAAAACGAATTACAACAGGCGCTTGCATCTCCGTTACCGGAGAGTTAATTGCCTCGTTGGGCAAAGGACAGGCGGTAGAAGTAAAAGTAAACGAACTTACTATTCTTGGTGATTGTGATGCTGAAGCCTTTCCACTGCAACTAAAGAACAGGCCGAGCCTTGAATACCTTCGCGAAATTGCGCACTTAAGGTCACGCACGAATGTATTTGGTGCGGTTATGCGCATTCGTCATAATATGGCTTTTGCCATTCACAAATTTTTCAATGATAAAGGGTTCTTCTACATCCACACTCCGGTAATTACCGGCTCGGATGCTGAAGGTGCCGGTGCCATGTTCCGGGTAACAACACTCGATAGTAACAATCCCCCGCGCGATGAACACGGACATATTGATCACAAAGAAGATTTTTTTGGCAAGGAAACAAACCTCACCGTATCCGGACAATTGGAAGGCGAAACCTATGCACTTGCTCTCAGTGAGATTTATACATTCGGGCCAACGTTCAGGGCCGAGAACTCGAACACAACCCGGCACCTCGCTGAGTTTTGGATGATTGAACCCGAGATGGCATTTTATGATATCCATGATAACATGCAACTGGCAACAGACTTGTTACAATACTTAGTTAAGTATGCGTTGGATAATTG
>CAZNRJ010000318.1:0-1562 GCA_964574945.1 uncultured Ohtaekwangia sp.
GTTCGATAGTTTAAGTCTCAAGTTGGAAAAGGCCTTTCAAACCCTTAAAGGCCAGGGAAGAATTACAGAAATTAACGTTGCCACCACGATAAAGGAAATCCGCAAAGCATTGATTGATGCGGACGTTAACTACAAGGTTGCCAAAGAAGTTACGGACGAAATAAAAGAGAAAGCGCTCGGGCAGAATGTGCTCACCGCCATTTCGCCAGGGCAATTGTTAACAAAAATTACTAATGATGAGCTCACTCATTTAATGGGTGGAGATAGTGAGGATATTTCTATTGAAGGAAACCCAGCCGTCATTTTGATTGCAGGTTTACAAGGCTCGGGTAAAACTACTTTCTCGGGTAAGTTAGCAAGCTATTTGAAACGTCAGGGTCGGCAAGTGATGTTAACGGCCTGCGACATTTACCGTCCGGCTGCTATTGATCAATTAAAAGTTTTAGGGGAGCAGATTGGTGTTGAAGTATATGCGGAGCCCGAAAATAAAGATGCAGTTAAAATTGCAAAGGCTGCGATCGAGCACGCTAAAAAAAATAATTACCGGGTTGTCATTGTAGATACTGCCGGTCGTTTGGCGGTGGATGAGCAAATGATGAACGAGATCGCGAGCTTAAAGGAAGCGCTGAAGCCATCCGAAACATTGTTTGTGGTTGACTCAATGACAGGTCAGGATGCAGTGAACACAGCCAAAGCCTTTAATGATCGTTTGAATTTTAATGGAGTTGTGCTAACCAAGTTAGATGGTGACACCCGCGGTGGCGCTGCTTTATCCATTCGCAGGGTAGTTGACAAACCTATTAAGTTTATCAGCTCGGGTGAAAAGATGGAGGCAATCGATCGCTTTTATCCCGATCGTATGGCCGGCAGGATTTTGGGCATGGGGGATGTGGTGAGCCTGGTGGAAAAAGCACAGGAAACTTTTGATGAAGACGAGACACGCAGGCTCAATGCCAAAATGCGTAAGAACCAGTTCGACTTCAACGACTTTCTTTCGCAATTAGAGCAAATCAAAAAGATGGGCAACATGAAGGACTTGTTGGGTATGATCCCCGGCATGGGCAAAGCCATGAAAGGTGTTGACATTGATGATAATTCATTCAAGCCCATTGAAGCCATTATTCGATCCATGACGATTGATGAGCGTCAGAATCCTGATAAGATAAATGTGAGTCGCAAAACCCGGATTGCAAAAGGCAGTGGCACCAATGTGCAGCAAGTAAATCAATTGCTAAAGCAGTTTGAAGACATGCGCAAGATGATGAAGACCATGAATAAAATGGGCGGTGGCAAGCGTGCGTTAAATGCGTTGAATCCGTTCGGGCGATAGTTATTCAACTTAAAATCTCCAGGTATGAAACACATTCTGGTAAGCATTATTCTAATAAGCTTTTCATTTGCAACAATTGCTCAAAAGGAAGGTAAAGATCTGGATGCACGTGTTGAAAAATTTCTGAAGGAACATAAAGGAGATTGGCACGACATGAACGTGCCTTATGAGGACGGACAAATTCTTTTCGATCTGGTTGTAAAGAACAAGTATACTTCTGCCCTTGAAATTG
>CAZNRJ010000318.1:1572-2421 GCA_964574945.1 uncultured Ohtaekwangia sp.
TAAATGAGAAGCGGCATAAGCAAGCGTTGAAAAACATTGAGGTCGCTGGACTTTCGGCATATGTAGATGCACGGTTGGGTGATGCACACAAGTTAGTGAAAGAATTACCCGGTCCGTTTGACTTTGTTTTTTCCGATGCTGATAAAAATTGGTACAAGCAGTACTTCATTGATCTTGTCGACAAATTAAAACCTGGCAGTTGCTTCACTACACACAACGTAGCCGATGGATTAGCGGATAGTGAATTTCTTGATTATGTAAAAAATCATCCTGATTTTACAACCACTATTGATCGCACCAGTCGTGCTGGTATTATGATCAGCTATAAGAAAAAATAAATCCAATCCTCTTTACTTTACTTATGAAACTTACTGCCCGCAACACTCATCGCGATATTGCTTACTTCTTTCTTGGGCTTATCATTGCATTTTCTATTTCTGGAATTTTTCTCAACCACCGCCAATCATGGCATCCAAGACGTTATTCTTATAACTCCCAGGAGATTCAATTAAAGTCATTGGTTGCTGCCGATTTGGTGAATGATCAGTTTATTGCGGATTTCACTAAAGAGTTTAATATTGATGATAACCTGAGAAGGTTTTCTGTGAATGGAAATAACCTGAGCATCTCGTATGTAAGCAATGATGTGAAGATTGACCTGACAACAGGAAAAGGAAAATGGGAAACATACAGGGTAACCCCGTTGCTTGGACAAATGACTCAACTCCACCAGGACACCAGTAAATGGTGGATCTACTACTCAGATGTGTTTGGTATTGCGATGTTAATTATTGCCTGCACAGGAATGTTTATTCAAAAAGGGGAAAAAGGAGCTGATAATGCCGCCTG
>CAZNRJ010000318.1:2431-4835 GCA_964574945.1 uncultured Ohtaekwangia sp.
AAAAAGGGGAAAACAGTTTTTGGGGCCGTGGCTGGAAACTGGCGCTGGTTGGAATCATTTTTCCGCTTGTTTTTCTATTCCTGCTTTCTTAAGAAGATTAAAACCATAGAGTCTATGAGTTGTAAATGAAATCCAATAAATTCACGAACCAAAACCATTCATAACCGTTTGTAATAGATGATAATCTTAAATCCGTATTTTTATAGTTCCACCTCACACAAAACAATCTTTATGAAAAAATTAAAACTTATTGTGCTGGCGATTTTTTTGATCACAGCAACAACCGAATTCGCATCGGCTCAAAAACTACCGGGTGTTGATCCCAGCCCTGCAGACATTTCTTATTTCAGGCCTGATGGCCGTGGCACCACGCCAGTGGCAAAAATCACGTATGGCCGCCCCATGAAAAAAGGCAGAACCATGTTGGGCGATGTAGAACCCTTTGGAAAAGTCTGGAGATTGGGCGCTAACGAAACCACCGAAATCAAATTATATAAAGATGTTACTTTCGGTGATAAAACATTAAAGGCAGGGACCTATTCTGTGTATGCAATTCCTGATAAAACTGAATGGACTATTATTTTCAATTCAAAGTTAGATACATGGGGTGCTTATGAGTATGAAGAGTCCAAAGATGTGGCAAGAATAAAAGTGCCGGCAGGGAAAACTGAAAGTGAAGTAGAAGCATTTACGATCGCATTTGATGGCAAAGGCGCCAGTTCCGTAATGGTAATAGCGTGGGAAAATACCATGGTTAAAGTACCGATGAAATATTAATGGTTAGAGTTCTGCAACTAAAGGCAGGAATATTTGAAGTCATCCCGATCCCTATCGGGATGACTTTTTTTATTATATAATATTCACTTAGTTGCTGTCCCTTTATTAAGAAATGAAAACTCTTGGAAGATCAGATCGCGTTGATTTGCCCGGACTTGGTCTCACAAACATTCATGCTAAAATAGATACCGGTGCTTACACGTGCAGTTTACATTGTTCGCGGGCAGAAATCATAGACGGTAAATTAGAATTTGTCTTATTGGACGAAGAACATCCTGAGTTTACAGGAATGAAATTTGTGTTTCCCAAATTCGATCGAAGGGAAGTAAAAAATTCTTTTGGCGAAGCCGAAATGCGTTTTGTTATTAAGACAACAATAAAAATTTATGATCATTTAATTAAAGCCGAATTTTCATTAAGCAATCGTGGTAACTTGAAATTTCCCGTGTTATTAGGCCGTAAAATCCTGCGAAAGCGCTTTCTTATTGACGTGACAAAAAAAGATTTATCTTTCCAGAGCAAACAATCTACCTCATGAATATCGCCATCCTATCAAGAGATCCCAAACTCTACTCCACCAGGCGATTGAAAGAAGCCGGTGAAAAACGTGGGCATAAGGTAGAGATCATCGACCACATGAAATGTGTGTTGCTGATCGAAAAGAAAAATCCAATGGTTTGGTATAATGGACGCAGGCTGGATTATTTCGATGCCATCATTCCGCGCATTGGTGCATCGGTAACTTTTTATGGTGCAGCCGTAGTGCGCCAGTTTGAAATGATGAAAGTTTTTACAGCCGTTGAGTCGCAAGCGCTCATTCGCTCGCGCGATAAGCTGCGCAGCCTGCAAATACTTTCGCGAGCAGGGCTGGGATTACCCAAAACTATCTTTATGGACTACACGAAAAACACCGAAGGAATCGTAGAAGCGGTTGGAGGTGCCCCGGTTATCATTAAACTTTTGGAAGGAACGCAAGGGCTGGGAGTCGTGCTTGCTGAAAATAAAAAAGCGGCCCAATCGGTAATTGAAGCTTTTCATGGCGTGAAGACCCGTATCATTGTTCAGGAGTTTATCAAAGAAGCCAAAGGTTCAGACATTCGCGCCTTCGTAGTGAACGGTGAAGTAGTTGGAGCTATGAAGAGACAAGCAACGCGCGAGGGTGAATTTCGATCTAACCTTCACAGGGGCGGAACGGCAACCGTTGTAAAATTAGATCGAAGTGAAAGGCATGCTGCGATTGAAGCTGCAAAAAAAATGGGCCTGGGTGTTGCCGGTGTTGATATGCTTCCCTCCAAAAGAGGTCCCCTTATTATCGAAGTGAACTCATCCCCGGGCCTGGAAGGAATTGAAGGAACAACAAAAACCAATATTGCCGGAAAGATTTTTGAGTACATTGAAAAGAATGCCGGGAAAAAGAAAATTCAAAAGGATAAGGTTAACGCTTAAAGAGTCGATAGTCCATAGTCGATAGTATCAAAACTATGGACTATGGACTATGGACAAAAATTATGAAAGAACTGATAATAGCTTCACAGCACATTGAACGGGGCGAGTTTAAGGAAATCAACATCAACATTGCCCGCCTGCCATCGCGCACCCTGATTGATACACCCATTTACGTCTATCG